>CAIMMJ010000239.1 GCA_903842515.1 uncultured Bacteroidota bacterium
ACTGAACTAAATTCAATATCTCCAAAACTAGTATTGGCAAAACTATTGGTATTTTTAGTGGGGGATGCAAAATAAGAATGAACAAAATAAAAATAGCTATTATCTTCTATATTTTCAAAAGGAGTTCCTTTACATAATTGCTTATATTCAACCTTACTCCAACATACATGTGGTATAGTGTTTTTGGTTTCGTTTTCTTGAATCAATGGTAACGGCTTTACATAACCAGGAATTATACCTAAGCCTTTGGAAATTTGTATTTCTTCACCTTCATCCAACATCATTTGCATTCCAAGGCAGATCCCTAAAAAAGGTTTACCTGTACCCAAATATTGTTTAATTGCACTTGGAATAAATCGTTTGTTTAGCTCGTTCATGCCATCGTAAAATGCACCTACACCAGGTAAAATAAGGGAATCTGCTTTACAAATCACATCTGGATTATCTGTCAATATAACTTCTGCCCCCACATGTTCCATTGCTCTAGCTATACTAAGCAAATTGCTCATTCCATAATCTATGATTGTTACACTTTTCATTATGTTTAATTTTTGAACATTTTTATTATATCCAAAACTTTTTTAAAAATTTTCGCATGGAATTCTATAAATCAAATTCGTTAACCTAAATATTACTTCTTCTGAGCTTTAAACGATGACCCTGTTGAAATAATATCATCCAACTGAGTTTTAGCTAGAAAAGGGAGAATCTTAAATAAGAATTTCCCCCAAAAAGATCTATAAACATGAAAATGTATCAATTCTAATCCAGAATTTTTAATTGCTTGTTTCATTTTTTTATTCGTGATGTAATTCAAATCTTGATATCTCCGAACATCCCTAAACGTATTTGGTTTGTTTATTAATCCACCATACCATTCGAAAAGTTTTAGTTCTGGGTGTTTCACTGCTCTTTTGTATAGTGCCTGACATATTGCTTTTTCAGTAAAAAAAATATGCAACCATGGAATCTTTGTACCATACTTTAAGTGCGGTCCAAATTTACTATATATTGATGGAAAAGTTGGTGCGTATATTATTGCACCATGCATCATTACTTTCTTACATTCAATTAAAGTTAGCTCTAAATCTGAAACATGCTCAAAAACATTATCTGCGATAATCAAATCAAAACTTTCATTTGGGAAAGGCAAGTCTTCTGCAAATACTTTTTGAAAAACTAAATTATCCTCTCTTAAACCTTTTTCAACAAATTTTGACTTCAAGGAATTAGCTATTGCAAGTGCCTCATCGCTAAGGTCTATTCCAACAACTTTTTTAGCCCCATTCATTGCAGCGAAAACACATATACCTCCATGCCCGCAACCAATTTCTAGTATGTTTTTGTCCAAAACCTTTTCACCAAATCCTGAAACGGTCTTCTTTTGCAATTGAAGTAATGCGTATTCATGTTCATGTTCAATTGTCCCAGCTTTTGAGACTAAGGAAGGATTACCTTTGCTCCAAGCTGATTTATATCTCTCAATAAGATACAAAGCAAAATCAGGATTGTTAATTTTAAACATAACTTTTTAAAAATTTGAAGAATTAGAATAAGAAATGATTGCTTTAATATTACTACTGCTTTTTAGATAAGCTCTAAATAAACAATGATAAAATTATATAATTTTAGAAGTCTCGTCTTGTTGCGAGATGGGTTTTCTGAAATAAATTGCTACTCATTTTCAAATTTAAATTGTTCTGAATTTAGTAGTTTAATGAAGTATTTAGGTGACAGATACTAAAGTTTTGAATGAAGCT
>CAIMMJ010000240.1 GCA_903842515.1 uncultured Bacteroidota bacterium
CTCTTTTTTTATCTAAAATGTTTATTCCTGAGTAGGCAGTACCAATCCATACATTGCCTTGCTGGTCGTTTGTAATTGTATTAATTTCATTATCGCTTAGCCCGTTATTGGTGGTTATTCTAAAGTTGTAGAAATTAGGCGTTAAAATTTCGCAACCTGCTCCTGAACTTGCCAGCCATATATTGCTTTCATCGTCTTCGTAAAAACAATTTACCGCTCCACTTTTTAAGCCAACACTCTCGGAGAGGTGCAACCAATCGTTCCCTTTGGATTGCAATAAACTAAGGCCACCGCCTCCATAATAACCTATCCATATTCTTCCATGAGAATCATTTATTACGCTGCAAACTTCAGTATTTTGCAAACCTTCTTCTATGTTATAATTGGTATTATTAATTAGCAGAGTATTGTTTTTCTGTGGCTTTAATTTTAGGTAATCTAATCCACTGCCATCTGTTCCAACTAAAAGTGTGTTTTCTGTTGAATCATAATTTAAGCTTAAAACGCTGTTGTTGCTTAATCCATTTTTATTGCCAATAGATTTTATTTCAAATTCATCTTTAAAAGAATAAACACATAATGCCCCGTATGTTTTAGTTCCTGCCCATATTGTAGAGCCTACTTGCTCTATACAGTAAACTTTATTTTCATCATTTTTGAATGTAATTTTACGGCATGCATTCTTTTTGAAATTTTCAATTATAAACACTCCTTCATCCGCAGCAATCCAAGTTTGTCCATTATTATCAAATGCAAAATCTCTAACAAAACTACTTGAATTATTGTGCAGTTTTTTAAGTTGTATGCAAGGAACATTTTGCGTTAAATCTAAATTGCTTGTTTCAATGGTAACGTATCCACTATTTTTGTTGGCAATATGCATTTTGCCGGTTTTATCCTGTTTAATTTTTAGTACAATATCGTTTCCGTGATGATACAGTTCATTTTTTTTGAAATTAAGTATCATTAAGCCTCCACCATCTGTACCCACCCAAATATTTCCAGATTTATCCTCGGTTAAACTTAAAATTACATTGCTGCTTAATCCTCCGGCGCTTGTGTTGTAAATATCAAAAAAATCGCCGTTAAACCTGCATAAGCCATTATCTGTTCCTATCCATAAAAAACCAAATTTATCTTGAATCATGCATTTTACAACCATACCCGGTAAGCCTTGATCTAAATTAAACGAGAGTATAGACCTAGTGGCATTTTGTTTCATTTGTGGTAAACCTGCTTTTACTCTTAAGGGTGCTGTTAATTCTTTTTTTGTAAATGCTAAAGTTGAGCGGTTAAATTCTAGCTCTGAATTTTCTAACTTATACTCAATAAAGGCATCAAGCTTAAGATCTGTTTGAGTGGTTTTGATGCTTAGTTTGCTTTTTGTAAGATTTTGGAAGTTAATTGGAGTTGACTTCTGCTCTTGTAGATTAAAATTTTTTTGAGAAATAGATATTTTAAATGGAACAGTTGTAATTGTTGTTTCATTTATGTCTTTTTCATTCTCTGTTTTTTTGGTGCATGAGAATAAATTGAAAATTACCATGCAGGTAAAGAAATATCTGAAAAAATAGGCGGGTAAAAAAAGGTGGGTAAAGTATCTTTTCAAATTGAAATTATTAAGTATCAAATATATATTTTGTTTTTAAAATATTGAATGTTGGGGAATAAACATTTTATAATTCTTTGATTATTTAATTTTAGAAGCACAAGTACTTAATCTATTATTCAATTTGTTTTTTCTTCACCAGTAGTAGTCTTTATTTTAATTCTAATTGTTGCTTGCCAATAGTACCAAAATGCATAACAAAAAAAAAGAGCCACCAATTTGGCAGCTCTTCTTTTAAGACCGTTTAAATATAAAGTTTATAATTTATTTTACTTTTTCCACTATTGCTTTAAATGCATCGGGATGATTCATTGCTAAATCGGCCAATACTTTTCTGTTTAAATCAATATTGTTTTTGTGGATTTTTCCCATAAACTCAGAATAACTCATGCCATAGGCTCTAACACCTGCATTTATTCTGTTAATCCATAAAGCTCTAAAATTACGCTTTTTGGTTTTCCTGTCGCGGTAAGCGTAGGTTAATCCTTTTTCGAGGATGTTTTTGGCTATTGTGTAAACATTTTTTCTTGCTCCCCAATAACCTTTGGTTTGATTAAGAATCTTTTTTCTTCGTGCCCTGGAGGCTACATGATTTACTGAACGTGGCATTTTTTTACAGTTTTTTGGGTTTAGCGTTCAATTCTTACACTGAACTTAATGGGCTAAAACACCGGGTTAATAACTAGTTTAAACCAAATAGTTTTGATTTTTTTTTACTTTCCTAACAATAGCATTCTTTTTACATTGCCCATATCGGCATCATGCACTAATCCTGCTTTGGTTAGGTTGTGTTTTCTTTTTGTTGCTTTTTTTGTAAGGATGTGGCTTTTGTAAGCATGTTTCCTTTTGATTTTACCTGTTCCAGTTAAAGTAAAGCGCTTTTTTGCACTGGAATTGGTTTTCATTTTTGGCATGGTTCTCTTTTATTTATGTTATTTAAACGGGTTTCTTTTTATTTCTTTTTTGGAGCAACTAATATCAACATCTTTTTTCCTTCTAACAATGGCAATTGCTCCACTTTTCCGTGTTCAGCAAGTTCTTGTGCAAATTTTAACAACAATATTTCTCCTTGCTCTTTAAACAAGATGGAACGGCCTTTAAAAAATACATAAGCTTTTACTTTTGAACCTTCTTCTAAAAATTTTATGGCATGGTTCTTTTTAAAATTGAAATCATGTTCATCTGTATTGGGTCCAAAACGTATTTCTTTTACAACAACTTTTACAGCCTTTGATTTAATTTCTTTTTGTTTCTTTTTTTGTTCGTAAAGAAACTTTTTATAATCAATTATTCTGCACACAGGAGGCTCTGCATTTGGTGAAATCATTACCAAATCCAGTTCAGCTTCTCTACTTAATTTTAAAGCCTCGTTAATGTCGTAAACGCCGTTGTTATATTCGTCGCCAACAAGCCTTACTTTAGGCACATTAATGTAAGTGTTTATTAAATGTAATGCCTCCTTTTTTTGTGGAAATCTTGATCTGGAATTAAAATGGGGACTGCTCAAATGTTTTGTTTTTTAGTTTTTACCGCTTCAGCGGTTGTTTTTATTGTTTATTAATTGAATTATTTATTTCTGTTTTTACTAATTCTGCAAACTCTTCTATACTTTTTGTTCCTAAATCTCCATGTCCTTGTTTCCTTACAGATACAACGTTTTCGGCCATTTCTTTTTCTCCAACTACAAGCATAAAAGGAATTTTGTTTAACTCTGTATCCCTTATTTTTTTTCCAATCTTTTCGTTTCTGTCGTCAACGAGTCCGCGAATATCGTAATTATTTAACACATTTAAAACACTTTGAGCATAATCGTTAAATTTTTCGCTAATTGGTAAAATTGCATATTGTTCTGGTTGCAACCACAATGGAAATTTTCCGGCACAGTGTTCTATTAATACAGCTACAAATCTTTCTAAAGATCCAAAAGGTGCTCTGTGTATCATTACCGGGCGATGTTTTTGATTGTCGCTTCCTGTATATTCCAATTCAAATCGTTCGGGCAAATTATAATCTACTTGTATCGTTCCCAATTGCCATTTTCTACCAATGGCATCTTTTACCATAAAGTCTAACTTAGGACCGTAGAAAGCTGCTTCGCCATATTCTACAACGGTTTTTAAGCCCTTTTCGTTTGCCGATTCAATTATTGCTTGTTCGGCTAAATTCCAATTTTCGTCGGAGCCAATGTATTTAGCGGTGTTGTTTGGGTCACGCAATGAAATTTGAGCAGTAAAATCATTAAAATCTAATGCCTTAAATACGTAAAGCACCAAGTCTATAACTTTTAAAAATTCAGCTTTCACTTGGTCTGGCCTACAAAATAGGTGGGCGTCGTCTTGTGTAAAACCTCTTACTCTTGTTAATCCATGCAGTTCTCCGCTTTGTTCGTAGCGATAAACGGTTCCAAACTCAGCTAAACGCAAGGGTAAATCTTTGTAAGAACGCGGTCTGCTTTTATAAATTTCGCAGTGGTGTGGGCAATTCATTGGTTTTAAGAAGAATTCTTCGCCCTCTACAGGAGTTTTTATGGGCTGAAAACTATCGGCACCGTATTTTTCGTAGTGGCCAGAAGTTACATACAGTTGTTTAGAGCCAATATGAGGAGTAACCACTGGCAAATATCCCGATGCAATTTGTGCTTTTTGTAAAAATTGAACCAATCTTTCTCTAAGTGCAGCGCCTTTTGGAAGCCACAAGGGTAAGCCAGCACCAACTTTTTCAGAAAACGTAAATAAATCTAATTCTTTTCCTAATTTTCTATGGTCACGTTTCTTTGCTTCTTCTAATATAACCAAGTATTCTTCAAGCTCTTTTTGCTTAGGGAAAGTTATGCCATAAATACGTGTTAGCATTTTATTTTTTTCGTCGCCACGCCAGTAGGCTCCTGCAACGTTTAGCAATTTTATAGCTTTTATAAAACCAGTATCGGGTATATGCGGACCACGGCACAAATCAGTAAAATTACCTTGTTGGTAAAAACTTATTTCTCCATCTGCTAATCCATCAATTAATTCTAATTTATAGTGGTCGGCTTTTGAAGTAAAAAACTCAATGGCATCTTTTTTAGAAACTTCGGTGCGTTTGTAAGTGTTTTTTTGAGCGGCAAATTCTGCCATTTTTTTTTCAATGGCACCTAAATCATCAATTGAAATAGTTTTATCGCCAAAATCAATGTCGTAATAAAAACCATTATCTATAGCCGGACCAATGCCAAACTTGGCTCCTGGATACAAAGCTTCAACTGCTTCGGCCAACAAGTGAGCCGATGAATGCCACATGGTTTGTTTGCCCTCTGAATCGTTCCAAGTGAGCAATTGCATAGAGCAATCTTGAGTTATTTTTTTTGAAGAATCAACAACAACACCATCAAGTTTTGCGGCCAACACATTTCTTGCCAGGCCCTCGCTAATTGATTTTGCTACATCTAAGGAACTTACACCACTTTCGTATTCTCTTATTGCCCCATCCGGGAAAGAAATTTTAATCATATATTGTTTGGGAAAATCCTATTAGATTGTTGAAGAATTAACACTGCTAAAATAGTTAATAGAAAATTTAGCAAAACCAAAGACAATTAAACTATAAAAAACATCGCCTGCCATTTGGTAGCCCAAAAAAGGAATTGCTGCAACATAACAAGCTGTTAATCCGCTAAAGTTGGCAGCATAAAAGCTGGTACTAATTGCCCAAACTCCAAAGTTAGAGAATATCCAAAACAGGAATGAGCCACCAAAACCCAAAGCAGCAATTTTTGGGAATTTAATTTCTTTAATTCCAGATCCTATTAAAGCTATAGCAACTATGGGTAAATAAATAAATAGGGTAGAGGCAGAAGTAAAATATTCGTTTAGTGTAAGATACTTGCTATTTAGTAAAGTAATTGTGGCAAAATCACTAATTAACATACAAGCCAAAGCAAGTAAAACAGCTTTGATTTTGTTTTTAAAAATAAAACCACTAAAAAGCGTTATGGCTACAAGCGGAGTAAAATTTGGTAAGTGAGGCATCAATCTGCCAGCAATAGAAACGATTACAGCGAATAGAACAAAGGTAAAAACTTTTTTATTTTGCATATATATAAATTTATAACTCGCAAAAATAAGAATAGCTAAAGACTTGCCAAAAAAAGAATGAAATATTTATTAAGAGAATTAAAATGGATTTGAATATTGAAGTGAATAAAAAATGATCAGAAACGATAAAATGCCTTTATACACTGCAGGACATCGCACTAAATAAAATTCGTGAGTTATGAAATTTAAATATTTTTAAAAAATTTGTTATTTATTAGCACCTTTCTAAAAAAAGGAAACCAGTTTAAATTTCTTTAAACTGGTTTCTTCGTAACAATTGAAATCAAATTAATGACTGTGGTCTTCGCTTTTTGTAAGCTTTATAACCACTTGTTTTCCTGGATAGCCTTGTGTGCTATTACTTGTAAGGTCAAATTGGGTTTTGCTGTTTCTTGTCAACTGATAAACTCCGCTTAATTGCCAACACTGAACAGCCGCTTCGCCTTCCGTTTGATTTGATATTTCTAAGGTTTTTCCTTTGTCTCTTATTTGCCAAGCAAAAGTTACTAAAGAATCAGAAGTGGATGAACCGTGCATGTGTCCTTCAGATTCCCATATTCCTGAACAAGTTTCTTGGTATATTTTACAATCGTTAAATTCTAAACTAGGAAGTATTGTTTCTGCTACACCATCTATTACTAAAGAACTTGCTTCCCAAGTTTCTCCTGATAGCTCATTAGAATATTTTTTGTCTTTGTTACAGGCACTAAAAAATAAAAAACCCGTTGCTGCAATTGCTAAAATTAATTGTTTTTTCATGGTATAAATTTATAAATTATTATTTTACTCTAGTGTTAAATTCTACTTCTACATCCGTATCTCCTTTTGTAATGTCTCCCGGAGCAGACACTTTTACGCCTGGTTGGTGCTTTAGAGTTACCTTTGTTTTTCCTGTTGCAGCTGCATTTGATGTTCTTAACTTAAACTTTAACCCTATAGGATTTCCGTTTACATCAACATCGTTAT
The DNA here is from genome assembly GCA_903842515.1 of uncultured Bacteroidota bacterium. GTDB lineage: Bacteria > Bacteroidota > Bacteroidia > UBA4408 > UBA4408 > CAIMMJ01. The sequence goes on from CAIMMJ010000240.1 coordinate 6,649, forward strand.
AAGAAAAAGTAATTCCTGAAATTGTACTCGAATAAAAAAACTGATGTTCTTTGCCTTCTTCTAAAACTTCCGAAGAAATGTCTACAACAGGACTTTTAGTTTCGTCTTGCAAAACTAAATTCACCAAGTATGTTTTTCCTTTGTCTAATATCAGCGAATCAATTGTTGCGGCATTTCCACCTGGGCCATCGGCATCGCGGTACTGAGCATTTATAACTGCAGCTGAGTTTGCCGAATCGGTTAATTGTAATTTTAAAGTAGTAATGTTTTCTGGCTGATTTACTATGGGTGCCGGAAGTTCTACTTGTTCTTTTTTGCAAGATTGTATTGCAGCGCTAATAACAAGCACTAAAATAATATATTTATTCTTTTTCATTTTTTTAATTTAGTTAGATTAGTTAATTTAATTTTTAAATAAAAATTTCTTCCCATTTCATCCGTATAATATCGGAATGAGTTTAGAAATTCTCGGTATTTGGTATTCAGTAAATTATTTACACCAAAAATTATCACAACATTGTTTTTTCTTGAGTTTGGCTTTTGGTAAATAAGCTCGGCATTTATTAATTGATAAGCATTAGGAGGAGGTGCATAATCAACTCCCGCAGGCAATCTAAATTGTTTTCCAACAAATAAATTTGAAATACTAAGACTTGTATTTTTAAGGTTTTTACTTGTGAAAGGACTGAATACTAATTTTAATTCAGTTCTGTCGGATGGTATTCCGTATATCCAATTTTTATTTTCTAAATCTTTGGCTCTTACCAAGGAATAATTGGTAATAAACGAAACATTTTGTGAAAAAATTATTTCGCTATTAAAATCTGTTCCATATAAAAAAGCATTTGTTTGAAAATACTTAAAAGACGGAAAAGCACCCTGAATAAGCAATACAGGTGGTTGCACAGGCAATAGAAAAATGAAATTATTTATTTGTTGAGCAAAAAATCCTGCTTTAAATTTTAACCAATTTAGTTCATTAAAATTAAAATCCAAGGAACTTGAATAGGAATATTCTGGAATTAATGTTCTGTTTCCCGCTTCAAACGTTGCATTTGCTTGATGAATTCCATTGCTAAAAAGTTCGTTTACAGAAGGTGCTCTCCATGCCGAAGATAAATTTGCCATTACATTAGACTGTGTAAACAACTTATAAATTAAGCCCATTGAAATGGATGGTCTGTTAAAGTTTAGCTTATAATTGTTTATTTGATCATTTCTGTCTCTTTCAAAAACATTCAAAAATCTTTTGTCGTATCTAAGTGCCCATTCTATTTCAAAATTTTCTTGCCTGTAGTGTTCTATAATAAAAATACCGCCGGTGATACTCTGGAAGTTTGGAATTAAATTTCTGCCAAAATAAATGTTGTATTGATTACTGAAAGTTGCACCTATGCTGCCTTGCCAACCCAACATTTTTTTATGCTCCCACAAAAAATCAAAAGAATGTGTGGTGAGTCTAAAATCTAGTTCAGGTTTATTTAATGCAGCCAAAGAATCGTTGCGAGGTTTGCTTTTGTCAAATTCTGCACGGTTGTTTTGTTGCAATGCATATACAATTTCAAACTTACCATAATTATTACTGCTCAAATGAAATCTATTCTTAAGCATATAATGATTAATGCTTTGGTAAGGGCGATTAATGTTGTATGAAAAGTAGGAAGTGTCTATAGGTTTTGTTCTCTCGAAAGCTCTTTGCAAATCGGTTAAATTGCCAATGTGAGAACCACTAAAAATACCTAGTTTGGTATTAAAATGACTTCCAAAAACATCTATACCCCAGGTTTTCTTTTTATAACTAATGGCTGCTGATTGATTAAATTCTTCTAAGCCCGAGTTAATTAAAAAATAATTGGGTGTATGTATATTTCCCCCTTTTCTTACAGTAGATTGAACTCTAAAGGCAAAAGGACTTTTTTGGCTAGTTTTTCCTTCTACAATTGCCGATAAAACTCCCATTCTTCCATTGCTAAATAATGCTGTATTCAATTCAGTTTTAATCCCCGAAGTATCTGGCAAAACAGCCGGTTCAATTAAAATTGCACCATTTAATGCATCGCTGCCAAACCTTGCTGATGCTGCACCTTTTAATACAGTAATTTTTGAAGCAATATAAGGGTCGATTTCGGGTGCATGTTCACTTCCCCAATTCTGCCCTTCTTGCCTTATGCCATTGTTCAAAATTAATATTCTGTTGCTGTGCAAACCTCTTATTATGGGTTTAGAAATTGAACTTCCTGTTTTCAGTAAAGTAACGCCCGGAACATCTTTCAGCACATCGCCTATGTTTCCGCCACTTTTGCTGAACAGTTCTGATTGATTTATTTCTGTTTTAGAAATGCTGCCCAATTCATTGTCGTTGTGATTATGAATTACCAATTCGTTTAAAATTTTTGAATTACTTTTTAAACTCAATTCAATAATAGTATCTGAGCTTACAGAAAATGAAATTGATTTGTTATCATACCCCAAAAGGCTAATTTGCAAAGAGATATTGCCTTTGCACAGGTTATTAAAATAAAAACTTCCGCTTGAATCGGTATACACAAGCATATTTTTTTCTTTACTAAATACAGAAACGTTCTCTAGAGTTTGCTTTGAATTATTATCTACAATCTTGCCGCTTACTGCAATAGTGCATGCCCCAATTGATTTGGAAGAATAGATAACACACAAAACAACTCCAATAATCTTAAAAAATTGGGTCATTAAAATTTAAATTGAATGGATAAAATACGTCTATCAGTTCAATTGTGGTGGCCCTCTATTTGCTGAGTAGAATAAAAATAGAAAAGAATTTTCTTTGAAACTTCTGATGCTTAATGTAAAAAGTAAAACAGCCAAAAGAGTAAAGAAAAATGGGTTTTGGGTTAAGAAATTTTGTAGTTGAAAGTGATTGAAGTTGCAGTGATTGTGCTGAATATTTACTGAATCTTGGGAGTTTGTTTGGCAAAAATGTTCATGGTGATTAGCAGCAAAATGAAATAACTCGCTGGGAAGCATACTTATTAAAAAGATGCTTAATACTATTAACGATAAATTGTTCTTTAATTTCACTGCGGACAAATATACATAAGTTTTTTTTTTATAAGTTTGAATACTTGTTACTTTAGCCGAATAATTAAAAATAAATATGGATTTGGAATTTAATAAAAACGAAGATGCAAATAAACTTATGCTTTCTGAAATGAAACGTAAGTATGAACTTGTTTCTTTGGGAGGTGGTCAAAAGAGGATAGATAAATTGCATGGAGAAGGAAAAATGACTGCCCGCGAACGTATTAATTATTTGTTAGACCAGGGTAAGCCTGTTGTAGAAATAGGTGCTTTTGCAGGTGAAGGAATGTACAAAGAACACGGTGGCTGCCCCAGTGGTGGTGTTGTTGTTGTTATAGGTTATGTAAAAAATCGTCAATGTATTGTTGTTGCAAATGATGCAACTGTAAAGGCTGGAGCGTGGTTTCCTATTACAGGAAAAAAGAATTTGAGGGCACAAGAAATTGCAATGGAAAATAATTTACCTATTGTTTATTTAGTAGATAGTGCCGGAGTTTATTTGCCAATGCAAGACGAAATTTTTCCTGATAAAGAACATTTTGGAAGAATTTTTAGAAACAATGCCATAATGTCGTCAATGGGAATTGTGCAAATAGCGGCCATTATGGGAAGTTGTGTTGCAGGAGGAGCATATCTGCCAATTATGAGTGATGAAGCCATGATTGTTGATAAAACTGGAAGTATTTTTCTTGCCGGATCTTATTTGGTAAAGGCAGCAATAGGAGAGGACATAGATAACGAAACATTGGGCGGTGCCACCACGCAATGCGAAATTAGCGGTGTTACCGATAATAAATGCAAAGACGACAAAGATGCTCTGAACAAAATCAAAAACATTTTTGATAAATTGGGACATTACGAAAATGCAGGATTTAACAGAGAGGAAGCAAAAGAGCCAAAAGAAAATCCAAATGAAATTTACGGTATACTTCCATCTGCAAGAGATAAGCAATATGATATGCACGAGATTATTTATCGCTTGGTAGATGATTCAGAGTTTGATGAGTACAAAGAAAAATATGGACAGTCCATAGTGTGCGGAACTGCAAGAATAGACGGCTGGGCTGTAGGCATCATTGCCAATCAAAGAAAAGTTGTAAAAAGCAAAAAAGGAGAAATGCAATTTGGTGGTGTTATTTATAGCGACAGCGCAGATAAAGCAGCGAGGTTTATTATGAATTGCAACCAAAGAAAAATACCATTGGTTTTTTTACAAGATGTAACGGGCTTTATGGTAGGCTCTCGTTCTGAGCAAGGCGGTATTATAAAAGACGGAGCAAAATTAGTTAACGCAATGAGCAATTCTGTTGTTCCTAAATTTACAATAATTATTGGCAACTCTTATGGTGCAGGAAATTATGCTATGTGCGGAAAGGCTTACGACCCCCGATTAATAGTTGCATGGCCAAGTGCTCAAATAGCTGTTATGGGAGGTGCACAAGCAGCAAAGGTGTTACTGCAAATTCAAGTTGCTTCACTAAAGGCTCAAGGCAAAGAGATTGAAAAGGAAGAAGAAGAAAAAATGCTCCAAGAAATTACTGAGAGATATACAAGCCAAACAACTCCTTATTATGCAGCAAGCAGATTATGGGTTGATGCCATTATTGACCCCATAGAAACAAGAAAAACAATTTCTATGGGAATTGAAATGGCCAACAATTCACCAATTAAGAAAAAATTTAATGTTGGTATAATTCAAACCTAATATTGAAAAAAGTAATAGTTACATATCTCATCTTTTTACTCAGCAACATCTCTGTGTTTGCTGCAGGTATTGTTATTGAGTGTGATGGTTATTTTATTAGAAAAGGTTCTAAAGATACAATACAAGCTAAAATAGTTGTGCCTGTAGATTCTGACAAAAGAATACAGTTTAAAAAACTACAATGGAAGGTTACCATAAAAGATAAATTTTCTTTTATAGATTTTGAAAAAGAACCCGAAGAACTAAAAGAATTTGGTTTCACATACAACAAAAGAAAATATGTTTACTGGGCTGTTCCAAATCCGTTTGAAATTTCCGGACCAAAAACAAATAAAATTTA
>CAIMMJ010000241.1 GCA_903842515.1 uncultured Bacteroidota bacterium
TGGACACATAAAAGATGGAAACATGCAGAGAGGAAATAAAAATTTTACAAGCTATTTTTTCTCTAACAATAATAGCGGTGAGCACATAATTTTAGAAAACGATGAATTTATTCATTGCATTAAAACCTTAAGAAATGAAATTGGTGATTCAATTTATGTGTTAGACGGCAATGGCCATGAATATTTTTGCGAAATTAGCGATGTTACAAAAAGCAATTGCACCTCAAAAATTATTTCCATTGTAAGAAACGAAGAGAAAAAAAATACATTATGTTTAGCGGTTGCCCCCACTAAGCAATCGGATAGATTTGAATGGTTACTAGAAAAATGTGTGGAATTGGGAGTGGATAAAATTCAACCAATTATTACAGAAAAAACTGAAAAGTTTAAAATTAATACCGAACGCTTAAATAGAATTTCGATAGCCGCTTTAAAACAAAGTGGCAACTTATATTTACCTCAAATTTTAGAGCCAATAAAATACTCCCAATTTATAAAAAAAGATTTTTCTAACTTCTCCAATAAACTTATTGCACATTGCAAAAATATAGAACTTAAAAATTTAAAAACTTCAAATTTAATAGGAAATGTAATTGTACTTATTGGCCCGGAAGGTGATTTTACTCTGCAAGAAATTGAACATTCTAAACAAAATAATTTTGAAGAAATTAGTTTAGGTACACAAAGATTAAGAACTGAAACAGCCGCAATCTTTGTATGTGCTGCATATCATTTTTCTAATTTTTGAAATTATAAAAGTTCATAATAAAAGAATGTAATTATTACATTATCAATAAATTGATTTTTAGCCTTACTAAATCAAATATCTTTTGTTAGTTTTGAGCTAAAAGTTAAATTGCTGTTTATGGAAGTTATGGAAATGATTAATGCAATTCCGCAAGAAGCTATAGAAAAATATTTAAAACAAACCAGATGGTTTGGTGGTAAGGGAAGAGATTTTTTGAAATCAGAATTTGAGATCATTATTCCTTGCATAACTAATGATAATAAAGAAAATATTTGGCTTACTATTTTAAATATCAATTACCAGCAAGGCGATGCTGAAAAATATTTTTTGCCTATTGCTTCTACCTCCCAAATTATTCCTGCTAATTATTCTAAAATTTATTGCCATGACGAAGATTGTTTTTATGATGCCTTGTATAGCGAAAATTTCAGAAAATTTATTTTTGATGCATTAAAAAACAACCTAAATTCATTGAATGGAATTTCAGCAGTATCGCAACAGCAGTATTTTAAAAATGCGGAATATAAGTCATCGGTTATTTTTAATGCAGAACAATCAAATTCATCTTTTTTAGTAAATGATTCATTTTTCTTTAAAGTGTTTAGAAAAATTTCAAAGGAAGAAAATACTGATTTCGAAATTTTAAAATACCTTTCTTTAGAAACAGAATTTAGAAAAATACCTGTTTATTATGGAAGCCTAGAGATTTCATCAGAAAAAACGTACGACAATGGGATAGATTCTTTTCTTAAAAAAGATTTATACTTGGTTGCAATGGCTCTGGAAAAAATAGATAATTCTGGCAGTGCATGGGATATTTTTTATCATTCTGCAAAAAACTTTTTAGGTTTATTGCTCAATGAAAATTTAAATACTCTATCAACACCCGAAGTTCACGAAATAGTAGAAAAAATACTGTCTAATTCTTTTGGAATAGATTTTTTTAATAAAATAGAAAAACTTGCAAATGCCACATCGCAAATGCACTTAGCATTGCTTTCTAACCCCAAAAATGCAATAGAATTTAAAAAGGAATTGCTCGAAGACAATAGAAAATTATTGGAACAAGATTTAGAAAAATTAATTTCTAACAGAATAGAATCTTTAAATAAACTCGAAGATAAACTTAGCCAAACAGATCTTATCTATTTTAAAAGATTAGAAGAAAATAAAGATAAAATTATTTCTATGATGCATACTGTTATTCGTAATGCTTATAACGTTAGCTGCATTAGAATTCACGGCGATTACCACTTAGGTCAAGCATTGTGGACTGGAAATGATTTTGTAATTTTAGATTTTGAGGGAGAACCGGATAAGCCTCATGTTTACAGGCGTTCTAAATTCCCTTGTTTAAAAGATGTTGCAGGAATAATAAGGTCGTTTCATTATGCAATTTATGCTGCTTTATTTGACATGGAAAAAGAATCTCCGGGCATAAAAGATGTGCTGGAGTCTTTTGCAAAAAAATGGTTTGAAATTATTTCGGAAGTTTTTTTAAAGAACTATTATGCAGAGGTTAAGGGTACAGATTTAATTGGAAATGAAATTCAAACTAAACAACTGTTTGAATTTTTTCTTTTCGAAAAAGCTATTTACGAGCTTGGCTATGAGATCAACAATCGTCCGGAATGGATTGCCATACCGCTGAAAGGAATAAATTATTTATTGGAAACACAATTTAATGATTAAAATATATGTTTGTATATAATGTAACTGTTAGCATTGACGAATCAGTTAGAGAAGAATGGCTTAATTGGATGAAGAACGTTCATGTACCCGATGTAATGTCTACAGGTTTATTTGTAGAAAGTAGAATTCTAAAAGTGCTTTCAGAGGAAGATCAAGGAAACACATTTTCATTTCAATACACATTTATCAAAATGGAAGATTACAATAAATATAAAAGAGAGTTTGCCCCAAAACTTCAAAAAGATGTTGCAGATAAATATGCAGGAAAATTTGCAGCTTTTAGAACACTGTTAGAAGTAATTTAATTTTAATAATTGTGGAATTTTTATTTAAAAATCAAACAAATTTTTACCAAGGAAAAGTAAGAGACGTATACACCATTGCAGACAAATACTTGGTGATGGTGGCCAGCGACAGAATATCTGCCTTTGATGTTGTTTTGCCAAAAACAATTCCTTATAAAGGCCAAGTTTTAAACGAGCTTGCCTATAATTTCCTAAGCAAAACAAAACACATTGTAAAAAATTGGTCTATTGTTGCTCCATTTCCAACTGTTACTGTTGGTTACAAATGTGAGCCTTACAAAGTTGAAGTTGTTGTTAGAGGATATCTTGCAGGCCATGCTTGGAGAGAATACCAATTGGGAAAAAGAGAAATTTGTGGTGTAAAATTGCCAGAAGGCATGATAGAAAATCAAAAATTTGAACATCCAATTATTACTCCAACTACCAAAGCAGATTTTGGTCACGATCAAGACATAAGCAAAAACAATATTATAGAACAAAATATTGTTTCTAAAATAGATCTAGATCATATATACACTACGGCACTAAAACTATTTGAATTTGGAAGCGAACATGCAAAAAAACAAGGATTAATTTTAGTAGATACCAAATATGAATTTGGCAAGTTAAATAATGAGCTTTGCTTAATGGATGAAATTCATACTCCAGATTCATCACGCTATTTTATTGCCAAAAACTACGACCATAATTTAAAAAATAATTTACCACAGGAACAGTTGTCAAAAGAATTTGTTAGGCAGTGGCTTATCGCCAATAATTTTCAGGGAAAAGAAAATCAAATTGTGCCGGCAATGACCGATGCTTGGGTAGAAACTATTTCTGAAAAGTACATCGAACTTTATGAAAAAATAAGTGGCGAAAAATTTGTAAAATCTAGCCCACTCTCCAAGGATGAATTTGAAAATCAAATAAACTCTTGCTTGGCCTCTTTATAAATTTGATACCTCATTAAATTGATTTTTTTCTGTTATGATTTTTGTAATTTTGGTATATTAGCAAAAATTTAGAACATGAAAATACTTTTATTATTACTTGTTTTTGTTTGTTTATCTTTTACTTCAGTATTTTCTCAGAATTATACCGACAAACAAAATATGCCTGTCAGCACAAATCAAGAGCCCTTTTATCCAAAAGGTGAAAAAGAATTTTACGAGTTTGTAAACAAAAATATAAGGTTTTCTGATGAAGCAAAAAAAGCCAATTTAAGCGGAGATGCTACCGTAAGTTTTGATGTAAAAGCAGACAGCAGTATTGTAAACTTTATGGTGATAACTGGCCTTGGAATGGGAGTTGACGAAGAATTGCAAAGAGTGATAGAAAAAGCCAAATTTTCTCCGGCCGTTCAAAATGGATTTAAGGTAAAAATGAACATGATGGTTACATTGCCTATTAAAGCAAACTAAACTAAGAATTTTCTTTAATGAAACATCAAAAGAAGATAATTAAAAAAGAAAATAATTCCGCACAAAAAAATTCCCAATTAAATCAAATCCAAGAACTCGATAAAAAAAAATGGATTGCTATTTATTCATTTTTTTTAGTTGTTGTTTCCTTTATAGTTTATTGGAACACATTAAGTAACGGTTATGTATTGGATGACTTTTCAGTTATTAAGGAGAACAATATTGTAAACCAAGGCACAAAAGGAATTCCTCTAATCTGGAAATCATCCTACAGGTATGGTTATTTAAATGTAAACGATGGTTTGTACAGACCACTTACGCTTACAATTTTTGCAATAGAATGGCAATTATTTCCAGATAAACCTGCGTTTGCACACTTTATAAATATTCTGGTATTCTCACTTTCTATGTTTTTTGGGTTTAGATTTTTTGCTAAAATTATTAGGCCAGAATTTATAGCTCCTTTGTTTTTTACATTCCTGCTTTTTGTAGTTCATCCTATACATACAGAGGTAATAGGAAACATAAAAAGTTTTGATGAAATTATGTGTTTTGCATTGTCACTTTTAGGACTAGGTTTAATGTATAATTACCATCACAAGCAGAAAATATATTACTTATTTTTTACTGTTTTAATTTTCTTTTCTAGTTTATTGTTTAAAGAATCTGCCATATTGTTTTTGGCAATTTTGCCCGTTTTTCTGTATTACTTTACGGATCAAAAATTAATAAAAATAATACTAAACACGAGTTTGTTTTTAATTCCTGTGGTAATTTTCTTTGCCATAAGAAAAAATATTCTTGGTTCATATTTTGGGTTAGAACAAGTTTCTGTAATTGATAATTTGCTGGTTGCCGCAAAAACATATCAAGAAAAAGTTGCCACAATTTTTTACATATTAGCTTATTATCTTAAACTAATGGTAGCTCCATTTCCGCTGCTTTACAATTATTCTTACAACCAAATTCCTATTGTTGGATTTTCAAATATTGTGGCCATTTTTTCAGTTATTATCCATACCATTTTATTTATTCTTGGAATTTTATCACTAAAAGAAAAAAAACTATACGGTTTTGGCATTTGGTTTATGCTAATTGGTTTAGGATTGTATTCTAATTTGTTTGCAACAATTGGTGCCGCAATGGGAGAAAGATTTTATTATTTTTCTTCTTTTGGTGTTATTTGGTTTCTGATTTTTGGAACGTTTTATTTTATAAAAATTTCTGAACAAAAAATTTCTTTCTTTAATTGGTTTGAAAACTCAAAATTAAAATATGTTTTGTTTTTTGTGCTTGCAGTAAGTGTTGTATTTTCTTTTCAGGTATACTCCAGAAATAAGGATTGGAAAAACAACTTAACGTTGTATAAAACAGACATGCCTAAATCGCCAAACTCTGCTCGAAGTCATTATTATTTAGGAAACGAATTGGTGAGATTGGTGGGAGACACCATGAAAAATAAGGAGTTAAAAAAAGATTACTTAGAAGAAGCGGAAAAGCATCTTTTAAGTTCGCTTGAAATTTTGCCCAATTACAACGATTGTATTACGCAATTAGGGGTTTGCTATTATAGAGGTGGAAATTACAAAGATGCAAGTTTATACTATGAGAAAGCGCTGAAAAATAATCCTAATGATGCATTATCCATAAACAATTTGGCAGCAATATATTTTGCAACAGGCAAGTACAATCAAGCAATAGAAATGTACAAAAAAGCCATTGAACTAAACCCTAGGTTTGCAGATGCCTGGGTAAATATAGGAAGTTGCCTGGGAATGACACAACGTTACCAAGAAAGCATAGAAGCCTTTGAAAAAGCAATAGAAATAGACCCTTCCAAAGCTAAGGCATACTTTTTTATGTCTAAATCTTATGAGTTTTTAGGAGATTCCAAAAAGGCGAAAGAATTTGCACAACAGGCCAAACAATTGGATTCGAGTTTGTAGAAAAAAGAAATTGTTTAATCTAAAAAAAAGGCAAATATTACACTATCCTGATACCAATAATTAAAATATCATCCACTTGCTCATAATCATACGTATCACTTTTCATCCAATTTGAGTAAAAATCTTCTAAATATTTTTTTTGCTCTATGGAGGACATTCCATTTATTTGTTTGAACAAATCTTTTAGTCCAACGGTCATTAATTTTTTACCTCTATCTCCGCCAAATTGATCGGGAGCACCGTCGCTAAAAAGAAAAATTTCGTCGTTGGCTTGCAATTCAATTACATTGCCATAAAATTGTTGATTACTCTCAGTATTTCCTGCTATACCGGCTTTTGTTGGTTTGTAAATTATATTTTCAATTTCACTGTTTTCATCTTTTCTAAATATCCATAGTGGTCTATTTGCTCCTGCATATTCTAATTTTTTTAATGCTAGATTAATTTCGCATAAAACAATCTCTAAACCGTCTTTACTTTTTTGTGTTTTTTGATCTTGCCCAAGCGATTTTTTAATTCCAATATTAATATCACTTAGTATATCAGAAACATTGCTTTTGCTGGAATCTTTTATAGCTTGATTTAATTTCTCTAAACCAAGCATACTCATAAATGCTCCAGGTACGCCATGACCGGTACAATCAGCTACTGCCAAATAGCATGAATCTTGATTTTGATTAAACCAAAAAAAATCTCCACTCACAACATCTCTTGGTTTAAAAAAAATAAAAACATTTTGATTAAAAAACTCTTTAATCAAATCCTCAGATGGAAGTATGGAATTTTGAATAACTTTTGCATAGTTTATACTGTCTGTTATCTCGGTATTTCTGTGCTGTATTTCTTCTTTGCTTTTTATTAATTCCTTATTTTTTATTTCAATTTCGTATGTTCTTTGTTGAACCTTTTCTTCTAACTGTAAATTCTTTTGCTTTAATCTATTGGTATTTATTCTTACTAATAACCAAACAAATGATATTCCTAAAACTACATACAATGTATATGCCCATATTGTTCTATACCATGGAGGTAATACCGAAAATTTTATTTGTGTAGGAGTCCCCATTTTGTTATAGATATTCTTTACTCTTACAATAAATTTATAATCACCTTCTGGTAAATTTGAAAATTCTCTAAAACTTTTTGAGTCCCATTCAGAAAATGAATTTTCAAAACCTTCGAGCTTTACTGAAAAAAACAAATCTAATGACGAGGCAAAGCTTGTTGCTGCAAAATAAAATTGAACATTGTTTTTTGAATATGGTATTTCAAGTTTATTTGTTTGTAAATAATTACCTACTGAGTTAATGTATTTTTTCTCGAAATCATTGCCAAAAATTATCTCCGCATTATTTAAAGTTATTTTATAAAAAAGTGCAGAAAAAAAAGCTTCTGGAATAAATTTTTTAGATAAATCTATTTTTGCTAAACCACCATTTAAAGGCATCCAAAACTCATTTTCTAAAGAATTGTTATACAAATTATTTTTTTGAAAAAGGTCTAATCTTAAAAAATCCGATTCGTTAGTTTTAACAAAATTATTGGGTAAAAAACTGGCAGAAAATAACTTGAATTTTGAATTATAATCAGAAGCAATGTATAACAAGGAATCCTGAACATTTAGAATTCTGTATATGTATATATCACTGTTACCGTTATTAATATTTTTTCCAAAATTTATTTTTTTTAAACTCACATTCATCCCTGTATTTTCTTCTACCTCATAAATTCCGATGTCTGTTCCAATTATCAAATTGCTTTTAAAAATCTCCAAACAAAATTCTGGTGATTCTAATTTAGGAAGATCAATTTTTAATTTTTCTAAACTGGCATTTTTAGTTAAAAATTTTTTTAGTTTAAAAACGCCTTCAAATGGAATTGAAAAATACACTTCATCTGAAGTTTTTTCAGCTATACTTCTCACATCAATATTCTTTATTAATTGAATATTTTCATCAATATAATTTTGACTTATAAATGGTAATGAAGAATCTTCACTATTTTTTTTGGTAAAATCAATTACATGAAAAAATCCTTCTCCGCCGCAATAAATAATTTTAGGATTATATTTTGAAACTTTTAAAACACTTGTTTTTGCTGGCAATATTAAACTTGTTAAACCATCTTTTAACAGCATTAATCCAGTTGATGTAGCCACTAAAAATTCTTGATTTGAATTAGGAATTTCAACAATATCAAAACATGTTGTTCCGCCAAGAGCAAATGGAGAAAAAGAGTATTCATTATTTTTCTTTTCTCCCAAATACAAACCTCTGTCTGTTGCAAGAAGAATATTCTCTTTAATTTTTATTATATTATTGATGTTGCTTGGTAATTTTTCTTTTTTTCCAAATAGTTGAAGATTGGAATTTACCTCAATTATAGAAAAACCATTTAAGGTGGCAATCCAGAGGTTTTTGTTTTTATCTAAAAAAATACTTTGAACATTGTCGTCCGATAAATTGTCACTTATATCAATGTGTTTTATAATTTTTCCTAAGCTATCTGCGATATAAATTCCAGCTTGTTGAGTTCCAAAAACAATATTTCCATTTTCTAGGTAATTGTAGCAATAAAGAATTTTGTTCTTTGCAATTTCTGAAATTTCCCAATTTAATTCTTCTACTTTTTTCCCTTTTAGTTTTGGCAATGAAAAAAACCCACTTGATCTTGTGCCTATGATAAACTTATCATTTTTTTCTTCTATGAAATCAATTTTTTTATCGGCAAAAAACTCAGAGTTTTTTACGAACATTAATTCGTTTCCCACCAATTTTTTTAATCCTGTATTATTTTCTCTTACAAAAAGCTGTTTATTAATTTTAAAAAATTTATGAAATTTTTTTCCCTTTGCTGGCTCAATAAAAAATAGTCTTTTATCTTTTAACACGAAAATAATGTCGTGACTGCAAAAATAGATGTTGCCATTTAATTCTATGGTGCTCCAAAACTCTTTAAAATATTGTTTTCTTTTGGGAAACTCACCGGATAAATTGGTGTAGGTGGTTTTTCCCAATCTATTAGTTTCGATATATCCAGCCTCGCCTGTTGCCCCAACATAAATCTTTCCTTTGTAATAGCACAATGAGTTAACGGGAGATTGATTTTTTGTAAAAATTAAAGTAAAATTTATTCCGTTGTATTTTAATACTCCCAATCTATTTGCTAAATAAATATTCCCCAAACTATCCTGGCAAATATCGGTATTGTTGTTGTGTGCTTGATATTGCTGAGGAAAGTAAGATTGGATAAACCCTGAAGATGCAGATGAGAATTTTAAATTACAAAAAAATAATAGAACAAAAATAATTAATACAATTTTGGATTTTCTTATCTCTTGCAAAATAGCTCGTTTTTAAATTAATTTTTTTAGTGCTTAAATATAAATTTAACTATAAATAATTCAATCTATTTTGATGAAAAATATTTAATCATTTATTTTTTTTTATTGAGTTTAATTTTTTTTTTAGGATGTTGTCTGGTGTCAAAAAAAGCTAAA
>CAIMMJ010000242.1 GCA_903842515.1 uncultured Bacteroidota bacterium
ATATTTGGAACTATGACTTCTACCGTATAATTTTCTTAAAAAATTACCCTAAAAGCAATTCTTATATTATACATAAAATCCTAAATTTCCCTAACTTCGTCGCTCAAAAAAAGCACATGCCTAAAAATCCCTCTATAAAATCGGTATTAATTATTGGCAGCGGCCCTATCGTTATTGGCCAAGCTTGCGAGTTCGACTATTCTGGCTCTCAAGCGGCAAGGTCTTTAAAAGAAGAAGGAATTGAAGTAACTCTTATCAATTCCAACCCTGCAACCATCATGACCGATAACGTTACTGCCGATCACATTTATCTATTGCCTTTAACCATTGCATCCATTTCTAAAATATTAAACGAAAGAAAAATAGATGCTGTGCTTCCTACCATGGGTGGACAAACTGCTTTGAATCTTGCCATTAAAGCAGAAGAAATGGGTATCTGGAAAAAGCACGGCGTGCAAATGATTGGAGTAGATATTCATGCCATAGATATTACCGAGAACAGAGAAAAATTTAGGCAATTAATGATTGATATTGGAGTAGGCGTTGCACCTTCTGCCACAGCTAATTCATTTTTAGAAGGAAAAGAAATTGCTCAAAAATTAGGCTTCCCATTAGTTATAAGGCCATCTTACACATTAGCAGGAACAGGAGCTTCCTTTGTTCACCACCGAGAAGATTTTGATAATTTATTAACCCGTGGTCTTCATGCTTCTCCTATTCACGAAGTATTAATAGACAAAGCATTATTGGGTTGGAAAGAATACGAATTAGAATTGCTAAGAGACAATAACGATAACGTTACCATTATTTGTTCCATAGAAAATTTTGATCCTATGGGAATTCACACGGGAGATTCTATAACAGTTGCACCTGCTCAAACTTTAAGTGATACCACTTACCAAAAAATGAGAACAATGGCAATAAAAATGATGAGAGCCATTGGAAATTTTGCTGGAGGATGCAACGTTCAGTTTGCCGTTAGTCCAGATGAAAACGAAGATATTATTGCCATAGAAATTAATCCAAGAGTTTCTCGTTCTTCTGCATTGGCAAGCAAAGCCACGGGTTATCCTATTGCCAGAATTGCTTCTAAATTGGCTATCGGTTATCACCTTGACGAACTAAAAAATCCAATCACCGGAAATACATCTGCATTTTTTGAACCCACTTTAGATTACGTAATTGTAAAAATACCTCGTTGGAATTTCGATAAATTCAAAGGATGCGACAGAAAACTTGGCCTTCAAATGAAAAGCGTTGGCGAGGTAATGGCAATTGGTAGAACGTTTCAGGAAGCCTTGCAAAAAGCATGTCAGTCTTTAGAAATAAAACGTAACGGTTTAGGGGCTGACGGTAGAGAATTAAAAAATCAAGCTGAGATTTTATACAGCCTAGAACACCCAAGTTGGAACAGATTGTTTCATGTGTACGATGCTTTTAAGTTGGGAATACCAATGAAAACCATTCAAAAACTTACAAAAATTGACAAATGGTTTTTAGAACAGATAGAAGAATTAGTGCTTTTAGAAAAAGAAATTTCTAGTTTTCATTTAGAAAATTTGCCCGAAGAACTCTTGATGACAGCCAAACAAAAAGGCTATGCTGATAGGCAAATTGCACACTTGCTGCGTTGCCTAGAAAGTGAAGTGTACAAAAAAAGAAACGACTTAGGAATAAAAAGAATTTACAAAATGGTGGATACTTGTGCTGCAGAATTTGAAGCACAAACACCTTACTTTTATTCAACATTTGAATACGGAAACCACAGCGAAGCCATCCCAACTAAAAATAAAAAAGTAATCGTGCTGGGCAGTGGACCCAACAGAATAGGGCAGGGGATAGAGTTCGATTACAGCTGTGTGCACGGAATATTGGCAGCCAAAGAATGTGGTTACGAAACAATTATGATAAACTGCAATCCCGAAACCGTTTCTACCGATTTTAGCATTGCCGATAGATTGTATTTTGAACCGGTTTTTTGGGAGCACATCTACGACATTATACTCAACGAAAATCCCGAAGGAGTAATTGTGCAATTAGGTGGACAAACAGCATTGAAATTGGCAGAAAAATTAAACCGATACGGCATAAAAATATTTGGCACTTCTTACGAGTCATTAGACCTTGCCGAAGACAGAGGGAGTTTTTCTACTTTGCTAAAAAATAACAACATTCCTTATCCAAAATTTGGTGTAATAGAAAGTGCAGAGCAAGCTGTGGAACTCTCTAGAGATATAGGTTTCCCTTTGTTGGTAAGACCATCGTATGTGTTGGGTGGACAAGGAATGAAGATTGTAATAAATGAGCAAGAACTAGAACAACATGTGGTGAACATTTTAAGTGATATTCCGGAAAACAAAGTGCTGTTGGATCATTTTTTAGAAAAAGCAATTGAAGCCGAAGCCGATGCATTGTGTGATGGCGAGGAAATAAAAATTATTGGCATCATGGAGCACATAGAACCTGCAGGAATTCATTCGGGCGATTCTTATGCTGTATTGCCTACTTTTTCGTTGAGCCAAAACGTATTAGAGCAAATAAAGCAACATACAAAAACTATTGCCCTAGCTACTAAAACAGTTGGACTAATAAACATACAATTTGCAGTAAAAAATGAAATTGTGTATGTTATCGAAGCTAATCCAAGAGCTTCTAGAACGGTTCCCTTTATTGCAAAAGCCTACAACGAACCTTATGTGAATTATGCCACTAAAATTATGTTGGGAACACATAAAATAAAAGACTTTACGTTTGCGCCAAAGGAGTTTGGATTTGCCATAAAAATTCCTGTTTTCAGTTACGAAAAGTTCCCCGAAATAAATAAAGAATTAGGGCCCGAAATGAAATCAACTGGAGAGGCAATTTATTTTATTGACGATTTAACCGACGAGTTTTTTCACCAAGTATATTCTGAACGAAATCTTTATTTAAGTAAATAAACATTATGCAATTGATAAGAGAATTATTTTTTACGGCCGTTATACTATTTGTATTGTTTAAACTGTTTGGCGGAAATAAAAAAAGTGGAAATGTATTTTTTACCCAAAATAATTTTGGCCAGAAAAATAAATCATCGGATAATACCACCATCAACAAAAATTCTAACGCCTCAAAAAAGAACAACGACGACGAAGGAGAGTACATAGATTATGAGGAAATAAAATAAAAATAGTATAATTGCTAATTCAAAAGTAAACTCCATTATGAATTTTAATAGAACCAAATTTTTATCTGTATTTTTTTCAATACTGCTTTTTGCAATTATCACGCTAGTATTTTTTAGTCCTTTGTTAAACGGCAAATCCATCAAGCAAGGCGATGTTGCCAACTTTAAAGGCATGAGCAAAGAGATTATGGATTACAGAGAAAAATATGGCAAAGATCCTTTGTGGACAAACTCCATGTTTTCTGGCATGCCGGCCTATCAAATATCGGTTTTATATCCATCTAATTTAGTGAAACCAGTAACAAAAGTATTGGGTTTTGGAATTCCACATCCTGCCGTAATTATGTTTCTTGCCTTTATAGGTTTTTTCTTTTTACTACTTACGTTCAACGTAGAACTATGGCTGGCAACCATTATGGCCATTGCGTTTGGGCTATCATCCTACACAATTATTTTAATAGAGGCAGGTCACAACCCTAAGGGTTACGCTATTGCCTACATGGCGCCTGTGCTGGCAGGACTATTTATGACATTTAGAGGAAAATTAATTTTAGGATCAGCACTATTTGCATTGGCTCTTTCTTTAGAGCTGTCAGTAAACCACGTTCAAATTACTTACTATCTAATGATAGCAGCACTTATTTTATCTCTGGGCGAAGCAGTGAGATTAGTGCAAGAAAAAAATATTTCCTATTTAATAAAATCAAGTGCAATGTTGTTGGTTTCTGCTTTGTTGGCAGTGGGGCCAAACCTTACCAATCTTATGCTCACAGAAGAATATGGCAATTATTCTACCCGCGGAAAATCTGAACTTACAGACGATGCGGGAAATAAAACTTCGGGCCTAGACAAAGATTATGCAACACAATGGAGTTATGGTATAGGTGAAAGTTTCTCTTTGATGATTCCTAATTTTAAAGGTGGCGCAAGCGGTGCAATTGGCGAAGACAACAAAAGCGCTTTAAAAAATGCCGACGACGATTACAAGCAATACATAGAACAAATGGATCAGTATTTTGGCGACCAACCTTTTACTTCAGGTCCTGTTTATTTTGGTGCAATAATTTGTTTTCTATTTGTTCTTTCGATGTTAATTTTAGAAGATAAAATTAAATGGTATGTTTTGGCTGCAATACTGTTATCGTTGATGCTAAGTTGGGGCAAAAACTTAATGGGATTAACAGACTTCTTTCTAGAAAATGTTCCTGGTTACAATAAGTTTAGAGCTGTTTCTATGACATTAGTAATTGCTCAAGTATTGGTGCCATTTTTAGCAGCATTAGGCATAAACGAATTGATAAAAAATCCTGATGTTTTTACAAAATACAAGAAAAAATTTTTTATTGCATTTGCACTAACAGGTGGCTTGTGTTTGTTGTTCTATATTGCCCCAAGTATGTTTAACTCGTTTTTTAAAGAGGGAGAATACGAACAGTTATCCGAACAATTAAGCAAAGGAGGTTTCCAAGAAGAACAAAAGGCAGTATTTATGTCGTCGTTAGAAAGTGTTCGCGAAGCAATTTTTAAGGCAGATGTTTTTCGTTCTTTACTTTTTATTTTATCTGCAGCGGTATTAATATTTTTATATTCTAAAAAAATCTTCAACAAATTAATTTTAATTGGCTCTCTGGGTTTTTTAATTTTTGTAGACAGTTGGACAGTAGATAAAAGGTATTTAAACGAAAAGAAATTTGTTTCTAAAGCAGAAATGGATGTTCCATTTACGCCAAGTAATGCCGACCTTCAGATACTGCAAGACAAAGATCCAAACTACAGAGTATTAAATACCACAGTAAGCACGTTTAACGATGCATCCACATCTTATTTTCACAAATCAATAGGTGGATATCATGGGGCAAAACTAAAACGCTACCAAGAGCTAATTGAAAAACAAATTAGCAAAAACAACATGAGTGTGTTAAACATGCTAAACACAAAATATTTTATTGTAAAAAATCAAGCACAAGGCCAGCAGCAACAAGCAGCTCAAGAGCCAATGGCAATGCCTAACCCAGAAGCTTGTGGCAATGCTTGGTTTGTGAAAGAAATTGTTTGGGTAGAAAATGCCGACAAAGAAATGGCAGCATTAGATAGCTTTAATTCAAAACAAACCGCAATAATTGATAAGAGATTTGAAGAGGAGTTAAAAGGCTTTACTCCTAAATTTGATTCTACAGCAAGCATTAAACTAACATCCTATTTACCCAATAAATTAGAATACGAAAGTAATTCCAACAGCGATGGCTATGTTGTTTTTAGTGAAATATTTTACGACAAAGGCTGGGTGGCAACAATAAATGGAACAGAACAAAAATACCAACGCTGTAATTATGTGCTCAGAGGTATGAAACTTCCAAAAGGCAAAAACACAGTTGTGTTTGAATTTAAACCTAAAACATACGAGCAGGGAGAAACATTGGCATTGGTAAGTTCTTTGTTATTGTTTGCATTTTTTGTTTCCGGAATATATTTTGAAATTAGAAGAAATAAATCTTAAGCTGTTCCCACTTGATATATTTAGCTGCTAAGAACACAATAAAAAGTTTGTTGTTTGGTTATAGTTGGTCAAAATTAATAATGATAAAACTTATAAAATCATACAAGCTAACTTTATTTTTCTTATTCTGTTTTAGTTTTCAGGTAATAGCACAAGACATTGCAATTGGTCAATGGCGCGATCACTTGCCTTATAATCAAGCAAGAGAAATTGCGGTAGCAGGCAAGTTAATTTACACGGTTGCCGATGGGAATTTATTTTACTTTAATACAGAAACAACAGAGTTAATAAAATGTAGCAAAGCAACTGGTTTTTCGGATATAGATGTGAGTTCTATTGCGTATGACAAAAGCACAAAAACATTAGTAATTGCCTACAAAAACACTAATGTAGATTTGCTCATCGACAATAAAATAATTAACATTTCTGATATCAAGAGAAAAAATATTTTTGGTAATAAAACAATAAACAGAGTAACAATAAACGAAGGCAAAGCTTACTTAGCTTGCGGATTTGGTATTGTTGTGATTGATTTAAATAAAAAAGAAATAAAAGATACTTATTACATTGGAAATTTAGGCGCCTCAGTAAATGTAAATGAAATTGCATTTAGCACTGATACAGTTTATGCTGCAACTACTCAAGGAATTTACAAAGCAAAAAAGGACAATAATTTTTTAAGCGATTATAGTTCTTGGAAACGAGATTTATTTTTACCGGTTACCAATCATAAGTCTTTTACCATTTTTAGCTCAAGAATTTACACACTTGTAGACAGCACAGCCACAGAAAGCAGAGTTTATTACAGAGACATTAATTCAAACAATTGGAAGGTTTTAGATTCATCCATTCCATATATAAGCACAAGAATTAAAACAACAAAAGCAACAGAAATTGCTGTAATTTATGATGGCTTAATTTCTACTTACAATGCAAATGGTGAAAGAGGCGATATTTATGGCTATTTGCAAGGTTCGCAACCTAGCGATTTGCAATTAGATGAAAATGAAAACTTGTGGATTGCTGATAGAAAAAACTGTTTAGTAAAAAAAATTGCATTCACTAACGACTTTATTGCGTATCGTCCTCAAGGTCCTGCTTCTGCTTTTGCAATTAACATGGACAGTAAAAATGGCGTGATGTGGGTAAGTCCCGGAGGTGCAAGTGGTCTTAATGCCGGTTTTAGAATTGGTTCGGTTTCAAAATTTCAAGACAACAACTGGTATTCACTTGATGGATATTATATATACGGTAAAACAGGTGCATTTGATTTAATGGCCATCAGTGCCAATCCAAAAAATCCTGATAATGTATTTGTATCTACCTGGGGAAAAGGAATACTTGAACTTCGCACAGACTCAGTAGTTAATCACTTTACGCAATCAAATTCAAGTTTGGTAACATTGCCCATCAACAACGACATTAGAAGTCAAGGTTTAGATTTTGACAACAGTGGAAATTTATGGATTGCAAATAGTGGCACAACGCAACCCTTAGCCGTTTATACGGTAGATAAAAAATGGAAATCGTTTACATTTGAAAATATTGCCTTGCCTAATGTTTTGCAATTAATGGTTGCTTCGTCAGGGCAAAAATGGTTAGTAGTAGAACGTAATGGCATGATAGTTTACGATGATGCAGGAACCCCAGAAAATGAAACAGACGACAAAGTAAAAAATTTAAAATTTGAAGCAGGCAAAGGTGGTATTCCTGGTTCGGATGTGTTTTGCATGGCAGAAGATAGAAATGGAGAAATTTGGCTAGGAACCGATAAAGGAGTTGGAGTTTTTTATTCACCCCAAACTGTTTTTGAAGAATCTACACAAGATGCTCAACCCATTAAAATATCTCAAGATGGTTATGTGCAGTTTTTATTGGAATCAGAAAAAGTTACTGCTATTGCAGTTGACAACGCCAATAGAAAATGGATTGGAACAGCCAACACGGGGGTATATTTAATGAGTGCTGATGGAACGCAACAATTAAAACATTTTACCGAAGAAAATAGTCCACTTATTTCGGATGGAATAACAGCAATAAACATTTTAGAAACTACCGGAGAAGTATTTTTTGGAACTGAAAAAGGAATAATTTCTTACAAAGATGTTGCAACGGAGGGATTTTCTGAGTGCAAAGATGTGTTGGTTTATCCAAACCCGGTTAGAGAAAATTATTCCGGTCCTATTGCCATTAGATCTGTTGTGCTTGATGCAATTGTAAAAATAACGGATTCAACAGGTGCGTTAGTTTTTGAAACAAAAGCTTATGGTGGACAAGCAATATGGGATGGCACAAACTTTAAAGGCGAAAAAGTTGCTTCCGGTATATATTTTGCATTTGCAAGTAATGCCGATGGAAGCAAAGGATGCAATGCAAAAATTCTTGTAATAAGATAAAATGTATGCAATCTGTAAGAGGTATTGTTCTCAATACATTTAGGTTTGCCGAAAAAAAAATTATTGCAAAAGTTTATTCAAAAAATTTAGGATTGTTATCCTTGTTGCTGCATTCTGCAAGCACTAAAAAATCTAGTTATAAGCCTGCATTTTTTTTGCCATTTACAGAAATAGATTTTCAAATTCAATTGTCGTCCAATAAAACGCTGCATCACCCAAGCGAGATAAATTTGGTGCAATCATTTTCGGACACATTCTCTCATCCCTTAAAAAATTCACAACTAATTTTTTTAAATGAGGTGTTAATAAAATGTCTAAAAGAAGAACATGCCAACAACGATTTATACGATTTTGTAATTGCTTTTTTGGAGCAGATTTCAACACAAAATTTTAATCCCGATTTGCACTTATTGTTCTTGTTAGAATTTACATCTTATTTGGGATTTTATCCTCATTTAGAAAATACTAATACGGGTATCTACTTTGATTTGCTGGAAGGAGTTTTTGTAAATACTCCCACACCTCATCCCAATTATTGCGACAGAGAAAGCACGGAAACATTTAAGAATTTTATCTTGAATTATGATAAATTAAAAACAGGAAAAATTCTTTCTTCAACAGAAAGAAAACAATTGCTAAATTTATTTAAGTTGTTTTATTTTTTGCATGTTCCCGGTCTGCACGAGCTCAAATCTATTGCCGTTCTGGAACAACTTAATTCTTAATTTATTTTATCCAGTGCTTCAATTATATCCTTGGTATCAATTAAATTCATACAGTTAAAATGTCCTTTTGGACAAGAGGAGTATCCAATTTTTGAGCATGGTCTACACGACAAATTTTTTATTTGAATAAGCTGAGATTTGTTGCTTTGTTTGGGCATGTAAGGAAACATTCCAAACTCCGGAATGGTATTGCCCCACAACGAAACAATGGGTTTGTTAAATGCTGCAGCTATATGCATTAATCCTGTATCGTTTGTAATTACTTTGTTGCATTGTTTTATAATACTTGCTGATTGCTGAAGTGATAACATACCACAAGCATTAAATATTTTACCAATAGATGATTTACAAATTTTGTCTCCAATTATTTTATCGTTTTTGTCGCCAAGCAACACCACCGGAAAGTTTATCTTATTTAATAAGTCAATAATTTTTAGTTCAGGAAATTTCTTTGTTTCATGTGCACCTCCAATTATTAATGCATAAAATCCTGAATGAAAATCAGCAGACAAAAAGTTTTTTAGATTAATTTCATTTTCGGGATGTATAAAAAAATCTAAACCCAAGTGATCATTTTTAACAGATAGTTTTTCTAAGGCATCAAAATATCTGTCTACTATGTGTATGGGTGGCAAAAATTTCATCTTAAATTTAACTGCTAACCATTTTTTAAAATTTAATTTATGATACGAATATGACGGTCGTTTTAATTTTAGTTTTAGGGCAGCACTTCTTACATTTTTATGAAGATCAATTATATAATCGTAGTTTTCTTCTTTCAGTTGATCAATAACTTCATTTACACTAGATTTTATGGTGTAAATTTTATCTAAATACGGATTATCTGAAAGGGTTGATTTAAAATTTTCTTTGGTAATGAAGTGAATTTGGTTAAACTCATTTTGTTTTTTTAAACACCTTACAATTGGGCTCGTCAAAACAATATCGCCAATTGAGCTGAACCTGATAATTAAATATTTTGCCATATTGTAAAAGTTAAACAAAGGTACAAATTGTCATATAAAATGAATATTAAATGAAAAAATGTCGCATAAATATCTGGTAATAAGACAAATAGTCTTTAAAATGGATTTGGTATTTTATTTGAAAAATCGAGTTCAAACAATTAAAATAAAAAATTATGACACTAGTAACAAAATCAAACCCAGTTTTTAGAAACATGTTTCAAACAAAATCATGGATGCCAGATTCATTGGGATTAATGGATGAATTCTTAGGCAATAAGGAACAGCATTTTATTCCCGCAGTAAATATTTTTGAAAATGATAAAGCATTTAACTTGGAATTTAAGGCACCTGGTTACCAAAAAGAGAATTTTAAAGTAACTCTTGACAATGAAGTTCTAACTGTTTCTGCCGAAATTAGTAATGAAGAAAGTGTAACTGAAAAAAACTATTCAAGAAAAGAATTTGTTTTAAATTCGTTTAAAAGAAGCTTTACAATTCCGGAAATAGTGAATTCAGAAGGCATGGAAGCAAAGTATGAAAACGGAATCTTAAAGGTTTTACTACCAAAAAAAGAAACTACAATTAAACCACCAGCAAAAGAAATTACTGTTTTGTAATTTCATTTAAGTTTAAAGCAATTAAGCCTTTTCTAAATTTTAGGAAAGGCTTTTTTGTTTTATTTTTTTGAGAAAATTAAAAATAAGTGGAGGAGTAAAATTGAAAACTAGTCTGTAGAAAAATGATTTTTTATTTTTAGTAGTTACTTTTTCAATTTCTAATCTCAAAGTTTCAATTTCATTAAATACTTCCTCATCTTAAAACCTCAACAAGAGATATCCTACATATATTATACATGCTTCTTTATCTTCATCTTTTTCAATTACGCTTTCTTCAAGATGAGAAATTCGCTACTTACAAAATTTGGATTCTTAGTAGATTGCACTCACACTTCCAGTTAAATAATAAGATTCTCCTGTAAAATCTTTAACATTTAACTGCCAATAATAAACTTGTGTAGGTTTTACATTTCCAGTACCAGTATCTCCATCCCATCCTTTAAGCATGTCATTGGTCTCAAATACAATTTGTCCCCAGCGATCAAAAATTTTAAGATTGTATTCTTTCGGATTTATATACGTGCCTAATGGAAGAAAAGTATCATTTACTCCATCATTGTTTGGACTAAAAGTATTTGGTATGTAAATTATTAAATCACCATTAATTAGAACAGTTTTGCTAATTGTATCTTCACAACCTTCAACACTTTTTATCCAAAGTTTAACGTTGTAACTACCGGTGTCTGCAAACCTATAAACAGGGTTTTGCAACTCCGAAAAAATATCACCCTCTATGCTCCAGTTCCAATTGTTAACATTTCCTTTACTAAGATCAATAAACTCTACATCAGGTTTAGAAATTTTTATTTTTGATTCTGGATTTGTTTTAAAATCAGCAATTGGAACCGACCATGCATCTATCAATAAATTTTTTGAATAATATCCTATACATCCTTCTTGAGAAATTGCAACCAACGAAACCGTATATTTTCCGGCAATTGAATATGTGTGCAGTGGATTTATTTCTGTACTAGAATTTCCATCTCCAAAATCCCAAAAAATTTCGTTGTAGTTAGTACTTAAATTATTAAAAGTAGTGTTCAAAGGAACACAGCCAACTGTGTCTATTCCATCAAACAACACAATAGGTTGCTGCAGCACGTTTACTTGTGCTTGCAAGGTATACGGAACTCCACACACATCTAAAACATCAACTGTTATTCCTTCGGTTTGATTAAATTCTTGCGATTGCACTGTAGAACCATTGCTCCATAAATAGCTTTGAGAATTTGTTACTGAAAGAATTACTGAATTTCCATTGCAAAACGTAAGAGGACCATTTGCAACAATTGCGGGTGGTGGAGGTGGCGAATTAACCTCAACTTCTATCGTATTTGATGGAAGCGAAAGGCAGCCATTGGTCCCCAAAACTACAACATAAAAATCTCCAGAATTTGTTACTGTTATGTTTTGCGTTGTTTCCCCTGAATTCCAACTGTTGTTTATTGCAGAACTACTGCTTAACTCTACTGAATTTCCAAAACAAAAAGTTGTTAATCCATTGGCAGTAATAACCGGAGTTGCCGGAAGCGGAAGCAATGTAATTGTTGTAGCCAAAGACATAACTGATGCACACCCATTGTTATCAATAATTGAAACAGAATAGTTTCCAGCACTTCCTACATCAATAGACTGAGTAGTTTCGCCGTTTGGTTGCCATAAATAACTAGCTGCGGAACTACAAACTAAATTTGTTGTAGAGCCCTCACAAACAGAAGTACCATTTAAAGATGTAATAACTGGAACAGGAGGAATTGGAAATTCAACTACCGTTGTTATTGCTGATGCCGGGGAAACACAACCTTGCTGATTTGTAATCTCAACGGAAAAATTACCATTTGCATCTACAAAAATTGTTTGAGTTGTTGCACCGTTAGACCATAGATAAGTAACATTTAAATCATTTACAGAAAGTTGTACACTTCCACCATCGCAAAATGCTACTGGGCCGTTTGCTAGAATTATTGGTGTTAAAGGATTGGGATATACAATTACTTCTACAGGCAATGACTCAAGAGATGTGCAACCATTTGCATCTGTAACTTGCAACGTGTAAATTCCAGATGTTGTTACAGTATTGTTTTGATTGTTTGTAACACTTGAATTCCAAATGTAATTTGTGTATCCTGCAGGACCCGTAAGAGTTACAGAACTTCCTTCGCAAAAATTTAAAATGCCAGATGCAACTATTGCTGGAGTAGGTGGAAGTGGGTTTTCTGTAAGGCTAAAAACTGAAGAGGAGGCAGAAGTACAACCGTTGACATCCGTGCTTGTTAAAGAATAATTTCCGGGTGATGAAACAGTAATATTTTGCGTGGTGGAACCATTGCTCCATAGGTATGACACAGAATTACTGGCAGATAATACAATACTACTACCAGCACATATTGAATTGGAGCTGGCTGTAATTACAGGTGTTGGCGGTGTAGGAAAAACAGTTACCGCAATTGTATTTGAGATATTACTTATACATCCGTTTGCATCAGTAACTTGTAATGAATAATTACCTGAAACACTTACAGAAATACTTTGAGTTGTTTCGCCGTTAGACCATAAATACGAACTAAAAGTATTGTTAGAATTTAACTGTACACTGTTTCCGTTGCAGAAACTGGTGGCGCTATTTGCAGTAATTATTGAAGTTGGTAAAGAATTTATTGTTACCACAACCGGAATAGAATTTTGACTGGAACAGCCATTTAAATCAATAATACTTACAGAATAGTTTCCTGCACTTCCAACTGTAATGCTCTGAGTTGTGCTTCCATTGCTCCACAAATATGAAGTGGAAGCCTGAGCAGTAATAGTTAGTGTTTGTCCGGCACAAATACTTGGGGAGCCAGATAAAGTGGTACTTGGAATTGGAGGATTTGTAAAAATAGTTACGTTTGCTGCAGCAGAAGGTAATGATGTGCAACCATTTGCATCTGTTGATGTAACTGAATAATTGCCAGAAGCATTTACTACAATTGAACTTCCTGTTTGGTTGGTGCTCCATAAATAATTTAACCCACCCGTAGCATTTAACGTAATTGTTTGCCCAATACAAGCTGTAAGTGAACCTCCTGAAGCGTTTATTAACGGTGCAACGGGAATGTTATGTACTGTAACATTCATATTTATTGATGGCAATGAAACACAACTGTTTGCATTGGTAACAACAACCGAATGGGAACCGGAACTACTAACATTTATCGATTGAGTTGTTGCACCATTAGACCATAAATAACTAAACCCGTTTGGAGCATTTAAAACTACCGAATTTCCCGCACAAAATGTTGTTGGCCCATTTGCTGTTATTAATGGAATATTTGGAAGTGGATATACCGTTACATTGGCAGGCAATGAGCTTACAGCACAACCGTTTGCATCAGTAATTGTAACTGTTACATTTGATGAATTACTTACTGTAATATTTTGTGTGGTATTACCATTGCTCCAAAGGTAAGAGAAACCCGCAGGAGCAGAAAGCGTAACATTTCCACCCTGACAGAAATTTAATGGACCACCAGATATTGTTGGTATTCCTGGCCCTGGATTAACGGTTATATTTATTGCGATGGAGGATACTGAACTGCAGCCAAAGGAGTTTGTAACAACAACAGAATAATTTCCAGCCAATGAAGCAGTAATACTTTGTGTTGTTGCTCCATTTGACCATAAATAAGAATTTTCTGCAGAGCTAGTTAAAGTAACGGAGTTTCCATTGCAAAATGTTGTTGGCCCACTGGCTGTAATGGTTGGCTGTGCTGGATTTGCACTTACAGTAACTACAGTTGGAATTGATAAAACTGATGAACATCCTTCTACATTAAACACTTGAACCGTATAGGAACCACCTGCAGAAACAGTTATAGACTGCGTTGTTGCTCCGTTTGACCATAAATAGGAACTAGCTGCACTACTTGTAAGAATTACATTTTGTCCATTGCATATAGATAGTGAACCACTGGCTGTAATAGTTGGTTGTGGTGGAGTAGGATTTATAACAACATTTAAAGTTGATGCATTAGACGTACATCCGTTAACGGTTACTGTTAGGTTGTAATTTCCGGAATTTGCATTTGCAACATTATTGATAGTAGGATCTTCAATTGCTGAAGAGAAGCTGGGTCCGGACCAATTGTATGTAGCACCGGCAATAGATGGACCTTCTAGATTTAGAGTTTCGCCTAAACAAATTGGTGAGTTGGAAGTAATGATTGGAGCTGCAGGAATAGCGTTTATTGTTATTTGATTTGTTATTGGAAATAAACACAATCCTTGCTGATAATTTAAAGTAGCATTAAAAGTTCCGGCAGTTGAATAAGTAATCCCGGTGGGGATTTGCTGATTGCTTAGGGTAGCTGAACTAGATGAAGGTAAAAGCCAATCGTAAGAGTTTACGTTTCCTGTTCCTAACCCAGTAAATGTAATGGCATCGCCAACGCAAGCAGGGTTGGGACTAATTGTAAAATTTGGATTTGTGTTAGGAGTAACATTTACGGTTACATTTTGAGATGCTGTAGAGCCACAGGCATCAGAAATTAAAACATTGTAAACCGTTGTGGAGGTGGGCGTAACTGTTTGATTTTGTCCGACCAATGCCCCAGGATTCCATACAAAATTATAAGGTGGTGTTCCATTATTACCTGTAGAAACTAGGTTTGCACTTGCCCCTAAACAAATGTTGGAGGTTCCTCCTGTTGCTGTTGCAGAACCCACATTTACTGTTTGGCCTGAAATAGTTATTACCCAGTTACTTCCGGCTCTTATGCAAGTGCTGTTACAACCGGCTGTTCCATTGCACCTTCTGTAAAATCTTAATACAAAATTCAACGGCAGTGGGTTGCAAGAAGGTGAAGGCATACACGATGCAAATTCGGGAAATAAGGGAGTGTTGGTTCCTGTGCATGTGCCTGGCGAAGCAACATTACACGTCCACACAAAACCTGCCTGAGGGCTAACACAAGAATTTAATCCGTATGTTATTGCACCAGCAGACATTAAGCAGGTGCCGGCGGTTACATAATTAAATGTTGAAGTTGCTCCAGTTATTGTTGCTGAGGCAGGAGGGATAACAGATAAAGTATGATCACAAGAATTAATAAAATTACAACTTGCATTATACATAGAGCCTGTAATTGCTCCCATGCCTAAAGTTCCTGTAGTTGTTACCAAAGGATCAATAATAATGTCATCGTTTTGTATGTGTTGTTCTATCCAAGAAACAGGAATGTTTATTTCGTAAAAGTTTTGATTAATGGTGTACAATGGGAAAAATGAATTTTCTACTATCGAACCTTTGGGATAGGCAATGGCTTTGCTAATCTC
>CAIMMJ010000243.1 GCA_903842515.1 uncultured Bacteroidota bacterium
GGAAAAATTATTATCGAAAACAAATTACATTTGTAAACTCAATTTAGGACTAAAAATGAATTGTAAAACAATAGCAGGATTAATTAATTAAACTGTAAACTTTTTTCAGGACGAGTCAGGCTTCATTTTATCCTTTCCTCCTCCTCCGCGGCGGAGGTCGGAATTATTTTTATTTGCAAAATTGCGACCTTTCGGGTGATTTTCGAGGCAAGCTCTCAACTTCCCGAAAGGTTCCCGCATTTTGCTGTACAAAAATAACCAGATAAAATGAGGCCGTTTTTCGCTCCGGAAAAACACCAGGTTTTTAAAAAAAACATTAGAAAACGGTAGATTTGAATCCCATGTTTTCGTTCAAGTCATTTGATTTCATTGAGTTTACGAGAATTTGAGGTTCAACTAAATAAAATTACTATGGATGTTGTTTAACTATTTATGTTTCCCAAGGCTCTGGTGTTTTATCAACGCCTATGAGCCTGGCTGCGGTAGGCCATATTTAGCCCTTCTACTAAAATAGAGAATACCAGAGAAAAATAGATATAAGCTTTTTCTATGTGAATGTGAAAGGATTCGGCAATTAATGCAAAACCAATCATTACTAAAAATGCCAACGCCAACATTTTAACCGTTGGATGTTTTTCTATAAAATCACTAACTTTTCCAGAAAAAATTAGCATGGCAATCATAGCAATAATAACGGCAAGTATCATAATCATTACATTTCTTACCAATCCTACGGCCGTTAAAATAGAATCAAAAGAAAAAATTACATCTAAAAATATTATTTGAGCTATTGCACTTTTCATGGTCAAGTCTCCAAAAGATTTGTCAGCAGTTTTTTTACCGTAAATTTTTTCACCAATTTCTAAAATGGTTTTAATCACTAAAAAAACTCCTCCTACAAATAAAATTATATCACGACCGGTTACCTCAAAATCTACAATCTTAAACAGGGTTGCTTTTAATCCAATAATAAAAGATATGCCAAACAATAAAATTACCCTAAACAACAAAGCAACAGTTAAACCAATACCTCTTGCAGAGCCTTGTTGACTTTTTGGGAGCTTGGAAGAAACTATTGCAATAAATATAATATTGTCTATGCCCAAAATAATTTCTAATAAAGTAAGGGTTAGCAATGAAACTAAACCATCGGCAGTAATAACAGAAGCTAAATCAATCATGTAATAATTTGAGGGTTCAAAATTAGGAAATTTTATTTGAGTTTATTTTTATTTAAACGTGTAAAATAATTTTGCACAAAAGCTTTTGCCAAATTGTATTCCATTTCATCTATATTTTGTTTATCATTTTTAATCATTAAAGAGTCTGTAACTGCGAAAGAAGCTATAAGTTTCTCGTTGTTGAATTGAACAATAGTTTTTTCTCCTACGTACTGATAGGTATTGTTAACTAACATAAATGCTCCTGATTTTTTTTCGTTAAAAATGTCACTTCCAGCACTAATAAAAGTCTGTGGATAATTTATAAGCCCCAGTAAAGATGGCATAATGTCTATTTGCTGACAAGGTAAAATATACTCTTGAGCTTTAATAAAACCGGGTGAATAAAAAATAATTGGTATTGCAAAATCACCCACCGAATTAGAATAAAAAGGTTTTTCGGATATAGAAGTATGGTCGGCGGTAATCACAAAAATAGTTTGATTGAACCAATTTTCTTTTTTTGCTTTTTCAAAAAAGTTTTGGATAGAAAAATCGGCATACAATAATGATTTTTGATAATCAGAGTAACCTTTTTTAGCAGCAAACTTTTTGGGCACTTTAAAAGGATGGTGTGAGGACAAAGTAAAAATTCCTGCAATAAATGGTTGTTTAAATTGAGAAATTTTGTTCTCAGAAAATTCTAAAAATTCGTAATCGGGAACTCCCCAAAAACCATCAAATATATTTGGATTTGCAAATTCTTTTCTGCCATAATATTCTTTAAAATCAATCAACTTAAAATACCAATCAAATGCCATTGTTCCGTTGTTGCCTCCATGAAAAAATGCCGAATGGTAATTAAATTTATCTAATGTGTTTGCCAAGGAAGTTAATTGAGTTGTTCCACCGTAGGAAGATGTAACAAATGCTTCTTCACTTAATCCGGGAGTTGAAGAAAAAATAGCCGGAATTCCTTCTATCGACCTTTGAGCATTGGCAAAAGCATTGGTGCACACAAAACTATGTTTGCACAAAGAATCTAAAAAAGGAGTGGAAGTTTTTTGAGCTCCAAAATATCTCATCCATTCCTTACCTAAACTTTCTGCTACAATTATTACAATGTTCTTTTTAATAAATGGAGAATTTAAATTTGAGGCGTTATGCACCATGGGCCAAATTTTTTCTTCTTGGCCATCCACAAAAAATTTTGGTACTTCTATATTTTCTTCGCCAATAGTTGTGATTATTGTAAAGGCTGTATTTAATACTGCAGCAGAATATTTTGGTGCTACAAATTCCGAAGCGGCAATAGATTTAATGGGCCTACCTTGTACGCCCCCTCTTATGCCAATAAAAATAAATAATATAGAGACTATTGTTACACTTATACTCTTTAGTAAAGTTGACTTTTTTTCTTGTGCAGCAGAATAATGTGGATATTTCTTCCAAACAAAATAAGAAAATATAAAAAATAGAATCCACCACTGCCAATAGTCTAAAATATACTTTGGAGCCTGACTCAGAAGATCGCCCCCGCCATTTACATTTAGTGCAAAAAAATCTGCATTAGAACGTTTTCCAGAAAAAACAAAATAAGCTGTATCAATTAAATTTAATAGAACAAAACAACTAATACTAATGAACCAATAAATTTTTAGCGCTTTTTCAATTTTTAATTGAATAAAATTTAATGGCCATAACTGAAATAAAAAAAATGGAATAAGTAAAACACAAAGTGCAGCAGCATCAAACCGCAAACCGTTGAGTAAAACAAAAAATAAATCTTGTAAGCTAAATAAAAATGTGTTGTAATGATAAATGCAAAAAAACAACCTGCAGCATTCTGCAATTAATAGAGAATAAAAAAATCTTTTTAGCAGAAGAATTATTCCTGCATCAAAAAAAAATTTTTTAGTATTAAAAAACATAGCTGGCAAAGCTATACAATAGCAGTTAATTAATAAATTTAATGTTGATATATTTAGGCAATTTTAAACAAATTTTTAATGGAAATTTTTAATAATTGGAACAACACAGAGCATTGGTTCTTTGTGCTTTGGGTGTGGATTGCTTGCTTTTTTATTTGCAGAATTCCTTTCATTGGAATTTGGTTTAGAACTTTTGATACACTATTGCATGAAACCGGCCATGCTTTGGTAGCATTTATCTTAAATGGTAAAGTAGATAAAATTGAACTTAATTCTAACTTGGGTGGAAAAACAGTTTATAAATCAAAAAGCAACATAGTTTCTTTTGTAGTTCTGCTGTGTGGTTACCCATTCTCTACCTGGATTGGAACTCTTTTTATTTTTTTTATTCATGAGCAACTGTTTATTTGGGTATTTTATTTGTTGCTATTTGTTATGGCATTAAATTTATTTTTATTTGTAAGAAATAGCTATGGAATTATTTGGTTAGTAATAAACATTACTGCTTTGTGCCTTTGCTATTATTACCTGAATGATTTTTGGTTGGCACTTTTTACAGTTTCTATTTCTGGTATAATGATTATTGAGTCTATCTATGCCACAATAAACTTATTTATAGGTTCATTTAGCAAAAAATTAAATGGTGGAGATCATGAGCAATTAAAGCAACTCACAAAAATTCCTTCGGTATTATGGTCGCTTTTATTTGTTACATCCAGCTTATTTTCGCTCTATTTAATTTTTAATTTTTACATTAAAACGTAAATTAAAACCCCGAATTTTTTTGAGCTTTTGTGTTAGCGCTAAAGGCAGGGCATTTAGTATATTTATTTTTATGTCCTGCACAAGCACTTAAAATAAAGCCAAGAAAAACCAATAAAATTAATGCCCTCATAGTGTATATTTTAATCTAAGGTAAGGTAATTTTTAATTAGCTGTAGAATTTTTATGACAAAAGATTATGTAAGTAAATAAAAATTCTTACCAGCCAATACATCTCTCTTTAATAAACTCAAGTGAGGACAATCGCATTTGCTTCCTCTTCGTTTCTTTTTTTTGTGCAGGCCATTGCTATTTTGGCAAGAAAAAAAAACAGACGACACAAAAAAAACAACTAAAAATGTTCGCAGAATTTTCAAAAAAATAATTGACCCCAAATTATAGTGTTCCTCTTAAATCTTGCTCTCTCTCAATAGACTCAAATAACGCCTTAAAATTTCCTTTTCCAAAAGACTTAGCACCTTTACGTTGTATAATCTCATAAAACACAGTTGGCCTGTCTTCAACAGGTTTTGTAAAAATTTGCAACAAATATCCTTCTTCATCTCTGTCTACAAGAATGTTTAGCTTTTTTAGCACTTCAATATCTTCGTCAATCAACCCAACTCTGTCTAACAGATCATTATAATACGTATCAGGAACATGCAAGAACTCTACTCCCCTGTTTCTAAGTTCAGAAACTGTTTCAACAATATTATCGGTGGCAACTGCAATATGCTGCACGCCTGCACCTTTGTAAAAATCTATGTATTCCTCAATTTGTGATTTCTTTTTTCCTTCGGCAGGTTCATTTATTGGAAATTTAATGTAACCGTTACCGTTGCTTACCACTTTACTCATTAAAGCAGAATATTCTGTAGAAATATCGCTGTCGTCGAATGTGATTAATAGCTTAAAACCCATAACATTTTCATAAAACTCAACCCATTTGTTCATTTCTCCCCAACCCACATTTCCAACACAATGGTCAACATATTTTAGTCCAATAGATTTTGTTTTAAAAGTTTTATTGATGGCTTTGTAACCCGGAAGAAAAACACCTGTGTAGTTTTTTCTTTCTACAAATGTGTGAATAGTTTCGCCATACGTTTGAATTGATGCAGTTTTAACTTCCCCAAATTCGTCTTTAGTTGTTGCAAGTGGATGAACAGTTTGTGCTCCTTTTTCGGTGGTAACTCTTAATGAATATTCTGCATCATCTACCCAAAGTGCCAATACTTTTACACCATCTCCATGCTTTCTAACGTGATGAGAAATTTCGCTTTCCGGATCAAAAGAAGTGGTTAGCACCAATCTAATTTTATCTTGCTGCAAAACATAAGAAGCTCTGTCTTTTACTCCAGTTTCTAAACCTGCATAAGCAACTAATTCAAAGCCAAATGCTACTTGATAAAAATATGCAGATTGTTTTGCATTTCCTACATAAAATTCAATGTAGTCTGTGCCATTAAGTGGCAAAAAATCTGTGGATTTATGTTTTTGAAGATCTTCTAATGTTACACCTTTTTGTGTTGCTTCCATTTCTTTTTTTCTGTTTATTTTACTATTCAAAGTTACAAAAATATTTGTACTCATTTACTGCAACTCAATATTTTTTAATCATATTTGTATTCTGCATGATAACAAATTCATATACTATTCAGCAAGTTGCTGAATTTTTACCTAATTGTGATTTTTATTTATTTTCGCCAGAAGAAAAAGTAAAAAAAATACTTATTGATAGCAGGCAATTTTTAACTGCCGGAGACACTTTGTTTATTGCATTAAAATCTAGTAGAAACAATGGACACAACTTTATAAATGAACTTTATGAAAAGGGTGTTAGAAACTTTTTAGTAAGCGAAAAACCTAATTTAAGTTTATATCCATTGGCCAATTTTATTGTTGTTGAAGACACAAAAATTGCATTGCAAAAAATTGCACAAAAACACCGCGAAAAATTTAATTTTCCTGTTATAGGAATTACAGGAAGCAACGGAAAAACAATTGTTAAAGAGTGGTTATACCAATTGCTTTCGCCAGAATTTAACATCGTAAAAAGCCCAAAGAGTTTTAATTCTCAAATAGGAGTTCCGCTCTCTGTTTGGGAGATGAATTTTGAACACCAACTTGGAATTTTTGAGGCCGGAATTTCTCAACCCAACGAAATGGAGGTGCTACAAAATATTATTCAACCCACCATTTCTATTATTACAAACATTAAAACTGCACATTCCGAAAATTTTTTAAATTCGTTTGAGATTGCGAAAGAAAAAATTAAACTCACCAAAGAAAATTCAACTCTTATTTATTGCCGAGATTACCAAGAAATAAATGATGCAATAGAAGATTCAAAAGCGCTGCATCTATTTAATTGGTCGCAGAAAAGTAAAGCCAATTTAATTGTAAATAAAATTGAAAAGAAAAAAGATTCTACTCTTATAAAAGGGATTTATAACAATCAATTTATTGAAACTGAAATTCCATTTATTGATGATGCTTCCATTGAAAA
>CAIMMJ010000244.1 GCA_903842515.1 uncultured Bacteroidota bacterium
AGTTATTTCAAAATAAATAAATCGCTCAATAATGGATTAGGAGCTGTAATAGAAAGCGAAAACGTTTATGCTCCCTCCGCTGAAGGCTTATGTGCTGTTAAACATACCAATGGAAACGATTATTGGATTCTCATCAATCAGGACTCAACTGGAATAGGCGTTTACAGCGTTACTTCGGCTGGTGTGCAGCTTTCTTCTGTTTTTAGTATCCCCGAAGGTACATTTTATATGATAAAAGCCTCGCCCGATGGCACAAAGATTTTTGTCCTGCTTGACGAATTTCCGGCAGGCATGGGCGTTCTATTGCAATTTGACCCTGCTACGGGAATCCTCTCTAATCCTCAGGAATTAAACACATACGATGGTTTCTTTTATTTTGAATTTTCTCCTAATAGCAAATACCTTTATTTTGCCAACGGTACCAAAATTGGCCGTTATGATTTAAGCAGCAGCAATATTGCCTCTTCGTTTGCGTCATTTTTTGATTTTTCAACAATAGATGGATTTTCGTACATCTCTCAAATGCAGCTAGGCCCAGACGGTAAACTGTATGTATTGTTTGTAGAATATGATATAGCTATTGGTTTGCCAGTAAATACGCTCAACCGAATTGTATGTCCCAACACAGCCAGTCCGGTATTTGAATATGAAGTGCTAACCTATATTGGAAATCCTAGTTTTGGAAATTTCAATGGTCTTCCCAATTTTCCTGCCTGGATTTTTAAGAATACCGAAGATGTTACGGTATCTCTTGGACCTCAAAATCTGGAACTTTGCGAATCTGATTTTCCTTATACATTAAATGCCCAAAATCCGGGTGCAACATATTTATGGTCTGATGGATCAACAACACAAACAATACAAATAACAGGCCCGGGGAATTATTCAGTTCAAGTGAACAACTTTTGCGGCTCAGGAAGTGCCAACATTAATGTATCGCTTTGCGACCAAACAACAAATTGCATTGAATTTTTACCAACCGGAGCTAATCAAACTTGGACTGTTCCGGATGAAGTTGATACCATTCGAGTGAAAATGTGGGGGGCAGCAGGCGGCGGAGGCCCTGATACTATTTCAGCTTTCGCGCAGTGTTCTGGCGGCGGCGGTGGTTATACAGAATTTAGTGTGCCTGTGGTGCCTGGCGATGTTTTGGAAATTATTGTTGGAACAGGTGGTCAACCTGCAATTGGTAATAGTGGTGGAAATGGTGGCTGGCCAGCGGGCGGTGATGGTGGCGATGGAAATTTAAATGAGCTGATGAATGGAATACCTACTGATGTTGGTGGTGCAGGTGGCGGCGGGGGAAGAACAGAAATTAGGATAACCGGCAGTATTAATCAAGTTTTGGCTATTGCAGGTGGTGGCGGTGGTGCTGCATTCAATCGTGCAGGAGGTCCAGGAGGTGGCCTGCAAGCAGAATTTACAACAACGTCTAATGAATTCGAAATGATGGGTTTTGGAGGCTCGCAAACAGCAGGCGGAGGTCCTGGTAATTTTACGATTCAAACTCCTACAGTATTTGGACAACCGGGGATTTATTTAGGAGGAGGTGATGGGGCAACCAACACAGCCAATCAAGGTAAAGGTGCCGGAGGCGGGGGTGACGGCTATTATGGTGGAGGCGGAGGCAGCGATGGCTCTTTTGGAAATGGCTCAACTGGCGGAGGTGGAAGCGGTTATTTGTGTGCAACTTGTCCGGGACTTTCTGGAAATACATTAACTGGTAATTTTTATGGAGTACCTGCTAATCATACCGATCCTTTGCTTAACAGCTACCTCGGAACTGCTGCAGGAGTTAATAATACTATCGGCGGTGGTGGGCTTGTTCAGATTTGCTACTCAATTGTTCCATGTTCTACAACTTCTACAATTCCGGCAACCGCTTGCTCTAATTATACCGCTCCTTGGGGCGTTACTTACAATCAAACAGGAACTTACTCTGATACAATTGTAAACAGTAATGGTTGCGACAGCATAATTCAACTTAATCTTACCATCACCGGATTGCCAATTGTAACCGCTGTATCTGATTCAGCATCCTGCGGATTGCCAAATGGCACTGCCACAGCTATTACTACAGGTGGTTCAGGTAATTATTCCTATGCTTGGTCTAATGGAGCCACAGGCAATTCTGTAACCGGTCTTGCAGCGGGTAGCTACTCAGTTATTGTAACTGACCAAAATGGCTGCACCGCTTCAACTCAAGTAAACGTTTCAAGTACTTCGGCATCGGGTGTTTCGCTAATTGCCAATGATACTTTTCTTGAGTATGGCGATTCGGTTACTCTTGAGGTTTTAGGAGCAAATACCTATCTATGGGCACCTTCCGACGGTTTAAGTTGTACCAACTGTCCATCAGTTATTGCCTCACCACTTGCAAGCACCGTCTACCAAGTAACAGGTGTTGACAGTAGCGGATGCGGCTATCTTTTAAATGTGAAGATAGAGGTAGAAATTGAATTGAATGAAATATTTGTGCCTGAAGCATTTTCGCCAAACTCCGATGGAATTAACGATAAAGTGTTCGTTAGAGGAAGTATAAAAGAATTTTCATTTTCAGTATTTAACCGTTGGGGCGAGGTAGTTTTTAGAACCCAAAATCAAAGCCAGGGTTGGGATGGCTCCTACAGAGGAAAAGAGTTAGATACAGGAGTATTTGTTTATTATTTAACCGGAACAGATGCCGCCGGAAATTCATTTAATAAAAAAGGAAATATAACACTAACCAAATAAACTAACAAGCATGAGGACATTAAAATTATTCAGTACTATTCCAATTCAATTTTTTGAATATAAATTTATAATACAGCAGGTAAAATTAATTTTAAATTTATAGTCAGTATGAACGATCTTCGTCTTGTTCAATTAAATTGTATGAAATACATTGTTTGTATAATCATTCTTTTTGTCTCATTTACTGAGATATATGCACAGAGAGAGGCTAATATATGGCATTTTGGCAATGGAAACAGCCTTGATTTTAATAGCGGGGCTGCCGTTCAAACAACGGGCAGTTCCATGAGTACGTTTGAGGGCTGTACAGCATTTTCTGATGCTTATGGAAACTTGTTGTTTTATTCAAATGGTGGTGGAAGGGTTCCAGCAGCAGGGCAAGACCCCGGACACATTTGGAACAAAAATAATGGGGTAATGTATGATATGCAAGGCTTAGAAGGTGGAGGATTTAGCGCTGCACAATCGTCTGTAATTGTTCCCGCTCCCGGTGAACCCAATGTATATTACTTGTTCACTGTTGATGAGATTGAACATTATGTTGATGCAACACCCGCAATTCTTGCGGCACAACCCAATGGAAGGGGTTTTCGTTATTTTAAGATTGATATGGAACTAAATGGTGGTCTGGGAGAGGTAACGGTGGCCGATGTGCAATTGAATACCTATTCTTTAGAGGGTCTTTGTGCAATTAGGCATGCCAACGAAACAGACTATTGGATTCTCATAAATCAAGACACAACGGGAATTGGTGTTTATAAGGTAACATCTGCCGGAGTATCTCTTGCAAATGTTTTTCCTTGTAATACTTCCGGCATTATAAAGGCCAGTCCATCAAACGGAATACCCAATGCTCCATGTTGTAATCGCGTTTATTGTGCTGCAGGAGTGTTTGAATTTGATTTAAATACCGGTATTTTGTCAAACCCAACTCCTTTGGGAGGAGCTGTAATTTCTGCAGAATTTTCGCACAATTCAAATTATCTTTATACCTCCGAAATTAATCCTGTTAATTCTAGTATTGGATTATATAGATATGACATACTTGGGGCATTGCAATCGGCACAGCCATTAGTTTCAACCAGAGCATTAATTTCTGCCGGATTGCAGGCCGATTATATGCAGTTAGCACCCGATGGCAAAATATATTTTACGCAAAATTCAAGTTCAACTAGTCTGGGTACGATTGATTGTCCTAACAGTTCTGCGCCTAGCGTATCGCTTAATGTTTTTAGCTATGGAACGGGTTTTGAAAATCAATTTTTTTCATTGCCCAACTTTCCTTCGTGGATT
Organism: uncultured Bacteroidota bacterium; assembly: GCA_903842515.1. Classification (GTDB taxonomy): domain Bacteria; phylum Bacteroidota; class Bacteroidia; order UBA4408; family UBA4408; genus CAIMMJ01. Next base: position 4,027 of record CAIMMJ010000244.1, read on the forward strand.
TTCTACAATTTCTTTGAAGATTACCTTGAATTTGGTGCGGATACTCTTTTTATTTGTCCGGGTGATTCCATTGTTTTAGATGCAGGTCCTGGCACATCTTGGTCTTGGGGAGGAGATTGTTACAGCGGACCTCCCAGCACTTGGCCCACGAACAGTACACGTGCTTTTACCGTAACTCAACCGGGAACATATTCGGCAACGGTTACAGGTTTTTGTCCGTCACCGGGGGCATCAGACCAGATAACTTTTTTGCCCTGCCCAACTTCAATTCAATGCGAAACTTATTTAACCCAAGATACATTGCAAGTTTGTTTTGAAGATACCGCACAATTGCAAATAAACAATGGTCTTTTGTTGCCAACAACTCAAATTAAATGGCTAGGCGGTAACGGAACCTTTTTGCCATCCGATACAGTTCCTGAACCTGAATACATTCCCAGTGCCGCAGAACTTTCTCAAGGATTTGTGAATCTAACACTTCAGGTAACAAACAATGCTACAGGCAGTTCTGGAACAGGGAAATTAATTGCCTACGACCATGTAAGTAACGATTTAATATTTGAAATCTCACCTATTGATGGGAGTATCGACTCCATTCAGGATAATGTAGGAAACGATTGGGTAGGCATGGGATATGAAACCAGCACATCTAACCTGTATGGTTTGTCTGCTTTCTCGCCGTTTACCTCTGTAAATATTCAAACTGGAGCTTCTAGTAACATAAGTTTTTTTACCGAAGATTTTTTTGCTGCAGAATTTGATAATGTGAATGGCAAGTTATATGCTGTAGGAAATATACCTTCTGGAAGCGGCAACCCCGTAAATCAATTTTTAAGTACCATAAACACAAGTACTGGTGCTGTTAATGTTATTGGCAATCTCAATCTATTTACAACTGGGAGTTTTTATTATGGTTTAGATGATGGTATTAATGGTCTTGCTTATAATCCTACATTAGATGTATTGTACGGTGTTAGTTACAATGGTAAATTGTTTAGTATAAATGTGAATAACGGAGTTGCTACCTTAGTTGGCAATACCACTCCTGATTTACGCGGACTGGCTTACAATTTTAATACCGATGAGCTTTGGGGAATTGATCAAAATGCAACACTTGTTAAAATCGATAAAAATACGGGAACTCAATTGGCAGTTATTGCTTGTCAGCAGCCATTTTCATTCATCACTTCACTTACCTATGCACCAGATTCTGTGGCGCCTCCAATTGTTTGTAGCGAAACTTTGCAACTTCAATTCAGACCCAAGATTACTTCAAGCACCAGTGCAGTTACTTGTTTAAGTTACAATTGGAATGGAAGCACTTATACAACTGCTGGTACATATAGTAAACTCTTTCCAAATGGCTCAGTTACGGGATGTGATTCAACTGCGATACTCAACTTGAGTATTGCTTCTCCTCCTTCTATAACAGCTTCATCAATACCAGGAAATTGCGGATTGCCCAATGCCACCGCTACTGCCACCGCTACGGGTGGTTCTGGAGGCTATGTATTTAGTTGGTCAAATGGTGCAACAGGCAACTCTGTAACGGGCCTTGCACCGGGCAACTACTTAGTTATTGCCACCGACCAAAATGGTTGCACAGATTCTACACAAGTTAGCGTTTCAAGCACTTCTGCATCTGGTGTTTCACTTATTGCCAATGATACTTTACTGGTGTATGGCGATTCGGTTACTCTTCAAGTTTTAGGAGCAAATACCTATCTTTGGGCACCTCCCGACGGTTTAAGTTGTACCAACTGTCCATCAGTTATTGCCTCGCCACTTTCAAGCACTGTTTACCAAGTAACAGGTGTTGACAGTAGCGGATGCGGCTATCTTTTAAATGTGAAGATAGAGGTTGAAATTGAATTGAACGAAATATTTGTGCCTGATGCATTTTCTCCAAACTCCGATGGAATTAACGATAAAGTGTTTGTGCGAGGAAGTATAAGAGAGTTTTCGTTTTCAGTTTTTAACCGCTGGGGCGAACTGGTTTTTAGAACCCAAAATCAAAGCCAGGGATGGGATGGCTCCTACAAAGGAAAAGAGTTGGATACAGGAGTATTTGTGTATTATTTAACCGGAACAGATGCCGCCGGAAAATCATTTAATAAAAAAGGAAACATAACACTAGTAAAATAAAAACAATGAAAAAAATTAACCACACCTACTTAATACTTTTTTGCACGGTATTAATTGTAAACATTGCTGTAGCGCAAGACCAACATTTAACGCAGTACTATAACAACGAGGTATTTATTAATCCAAGTTTAGCTGGTAGTAACAATGGGCAGCTAAGAGTAAGCGCCAATACAAAACAACAATGGAATAGCATAGGAAGTGCGTATAGCACGTCAATTTTAGCAGTTGACAAATCAGTAATGACTTCTTCAAAAATGACTTTAGCTGGAGGATTAATCTTTATGTCGGATAAAATGGGAGATTCAAAATTCAAGACATTTAATGTTTCGGGTAATTTGTCGGCCACCATAAAAACAAGTTCAAAATCAAAAATTTCTGCCGGTATGCAAATTGGTTGGGCACAAAGTAGCATTAACCTAAACAATCTGAGCTGGGACTCCCAGTACGATGGAAGAAAATATGATCCTTCGTTAAGTTCTTTAGAAACCAACAATGCACAAAACTTTAGCAGAATTTCTTCTGCATTAGGTTTAGCCTATTCTGTAAATTTTAGTAAGTATAAAAAAATCAAATTTGGTGTTTCTGGTCATAATTTAATAAGTAATAAATACAGTTTTTATGGCAACGCCTCAGAACGTATATACACTAGGTTTAATTTGTACTCCAGCGGAGAATTTGGAAATCCAAACATTAATGTTTCTTATTTGCCTTCATTAATTATGCAGGTGCAAGGCCCTAATTTAACCTTAGTAGGAGGGCTCTTGGTAAGTTACAGGATGGGAGTAGACTCTCGTGTAACTGCTGTAAATAAGTCAAATGCCCTTATGTGGGGTTTGCATTATCGCTTATCTGATGCAATAATTCCAAGCGTTCATTATGAGTATAAACGTAAATTAAGATTTGGTTTAAGCTACGATATAAATTTGTCTGAACTCACCAATGCAAGCAATGGTAGAGGAGGTTTTGAGCTATCGTTTAATTATTTTTTAGGAGGGAGGTAGTTAATGCACCCTCTTATGAGAGAGTTATTACATAATTAACAAGCCACCATCTACTACCATGGTGCTACCGGTCATGTAATTGGATGCATCGCTTGCTAAAAACAATGCAGCATTACCAATTTCTTCGGGTTCTCCAATTCTTTGCAGAGGCAACATTTTAACAAACTGTTCCATTTGTGCTTTCATGGCTTGTTGTTGTTGTGCTGTTAAAGTAGTGCCTGCAATTTTTGCTACACCCGGGGTGTTAATTCCACCCGGCGCTATATCGTTTACATTGATGCCATATTTACCCACCTCTTTGGCAAACGCCTTGGTAAGCATTCTTACCCCGCCCTTGGATGAATCGTAGTGTGATAAATTACCGGTAGGTTTAATGCTATCAATAGATGAAATATTTATAATTTTTCCACCGTGCTTCATTTCAATCATTTTATTAACGGCTAATTTGGAAAGAAAGGCAAGGGCTTTTAAATTTAGATTGATTGTTTTCTCCCAAAGTTCTTCTGTTAATTCAGTAACCGGGCAATATGAAAAAATACCGGCATTATTTACTAAAATATTTAAATCGCCAAATTCCTTTACCGTTTGAGTGATGATGTTTTGGAGATTTTTAATTTCACTCAAATCAGCCTGCATATAAAGTGCCTCCCCGCCGTTGTTTTTTATTTCACTTAGTATGGCATCAACCTGCTTTTGTTCAACAATATCTACAATCATAATTTTGGCGCCGGAATCAGCTAAACGCTTTACAATGCCTTTGCCAATTCCCATTGCACCGCCGGTAACAATGGCTACTTTTCCTGTTAAGTCAAAAAGTTTTTCAATAGAATTTTTCATGGTCCTGTGTTTTATGTGTTAACTATTTTTTTTCAGCTTCTGCAATATTCTCAATTCCTTTAATTAGTGCATCGGGATTAAAGGATATGCTATCGATTCCGTTTTTAACGAGAAACTTTGCATATTCTGGATAATCGCTAGGGGCTTGACCACAGAGCCCTGTATGTGTTTTTGTTTTTTTAGATTTGCTTAAGGTCATTTCTATGAGTTGCATCACAGCCGGATCGAAAGGACTAAAAATTTCACTCAATAATTCAGAATCTCTATCAGCACCTAAGGTAAGTTGCGTTAAATCGTTAGACCCAATGGAGAAACCATCAAAGTATTTTGCAAAGTCTTCGGCAAGTAAAGCATTGCTTGGTATTTCAATCATCACATACAATTCCAATCCATTTTCTTTTCTTTTTAATCCGCAGGCGTTCATCACGGCAATTACTTTTTCTGCTTCTGAAATAGTTCTGCAAAAAGGAATCATTAATTTTACGTTGGTAAATCCCATTTCGTCTCTTACTACTTTCATGGCTTTGCATTCCATTTCAAAAGCATCTTGATACATGGGGTGATAGTACCGCGAAGCTCCTCTGAAACCAATCATGGGGTTTTCTTCATTGGGTTCAAATTGTTGACCACCAATTAAGTTGGCATATTCATTTGATTTAAAATCGCTCATTCTAACAATTACTTCCTTGGGATAAAATGCTGCAGCTATTTTTGCTGTGGACTCAGCTAATTTATTTATGAAGAACTCTTCTTTGTTCGTATAAAGTTGAGTAAGACTTTCTATTTTTGATTTTACTTTTGAGTCATCTATGGTGGTAAAATGTTTTAATGCCATAGGATGAATGCCAATAGCGTTGCTTATAATAAACTCCATTCGCATTAATCCCACTCCATCGTTTGGCAATTGCGAATATCCAAAGGCCTCATCGGGATGAGCAAGAATAAGCATTACCTTGGTTTTTGTTTTTGGTACTGATGAAATATCAATTACTTTTTCGTCCCATTTTAACTGCCCGTTAAACACATCCCCATTATTTCCTTTGGCTGTTGAAACCGTTATTACTTGTCCGTCTTTTATTTTGTGTGTTCCGTTGCCTGTTCCTACAACTGCTATTGCACCCACTTCGCGGGCAACAATTGCTGCGTGCGAAGTTCGGCCTCCTTGGTCGGTGATGATGGCCGCAGCTTTTTTTAATACCGGATCCCAGTCAGGGTCAGTCCTTTCCGTAACCAATATTTCGCCTTTGTTTAATTTAGAAATTTCAGATGGAGAATGAAGCACTCTTGCTCTGCCCGAAACGATTTTATTTCCAATTCCAGCGCCTGAACATAATTTTTCTCCTTTTTCTAATAAGGAATATTCTTTGTAATCATTATTTTTTTTATTGCTATGAACCGTTTCAGGTCTTGCCTGTACAATATATAATTTGTTGTTCTGTCCATCCTTGGCCCATTCTATGTCCATGTTGCATTTATAATGCTCTTGTATAATGCAGGCCCATTTTGACAGTTGAATAATTTCTTCATCGTTCAATACATATTCATTTCTTTTAGCTAAGGATGTATCGGTATTTACAATTGCATCTTCCGGCTTTAAAATTTCAGTATTACTCAACTCTGAATACACCATTGTTTTAATTTTGCTCCCTAATTTGTGTGCTATTATCGGATTTTTTACTTTCCCTAAGAAGGGTTTATAAACTAAAAACTCATCGGTATTAATTGTTCCTTGAACTACATTTTCACCAAGACCCCATGCACCGGAAACTAATACTACCTTATCAAATCCGTTATCCGGATCGATGGTGAACATAACACCAGAACTTGCCAAATCGGAGCGAATCATGGTTTGAACGCCAATAGACAAGGCTACTTTCATGTGATCAAAGCCATTATCGTAGCGGTATTTTATGGCTCTATCGGTAAACAAAGAAGCATAACATCTATGGCAGGCTTTTATTAAATTTATTTCTCCTTTTACGTTTAGGTAGGTTTCTTGCTGACCGGCAAAACTTGCATTGGGCAAATCTTCGGCAGTTGCACTACTTCTAATGGCGTATGTTTTATCTTCTCCTGAATTTTTTACCAACAATTGATAGGCTTCAATAATTTCTTTTTCCAATGATTTAGGAAATGTAGATTCCATAATCTTTGTTCTTATTTGTAGGGCAATAGAGGAGAGATTATTAAATGTTTTAACATCTATCTCTTGCAGTAAACTAATTAAAATTGGGAGAAGTTTATTTTCATTTAAAAATTGCTTATATCCTTGGGCCGTAACTGCAAAGCCCTCAGGCACCATTATTCCTTTATTTGAAAGTGACGAATACATTTCGCCCAGTGAAGCATTTTTGCCGCCAACACTTGAAATGTCTCTTATGTTTATTTCTGAAAAATGTTTTATTACTTGCATATTATTGTGTTAATCATCGTCGCCTGCTTTTTGGATTTGTGTAGCATTTGGATTATTAGTAGAATTAATTTCTGAATGTCTTATTTGGCCACCTAAATAGCCTGTTCTTGCCACCAGAATAAAACTAATGAGGGCAATCAATAAAATTAGATACGCCGTTGTTCTTGTATATGGAGATTTTCTCAAAGCCAGGAACAAACCTACTAAAGATGTAACTCCTAAGATGATTAATGCTATTAAGGCAAACAATGCAAATTCTTCGTGTTGTTGAATAGTGGCTTCAACAATACCTTGCAAATTTTCTACTGTTTCTTCGGCTGCTTCACCTGTAAAATAAGCAATACCTGCTCCAACTGCAGAAACAATAAAAAGATTGTAAGCAGCAATTTTTGTTTGATAGCTTTTTGTCCAAAGTCCGTGAGCAAGAACAAGGCCGCCTAAAATTGAACCAAAAATTGGAAGGTGGGTAATTAGTAAATGAACGTGAGTTTGATTCATCTTAATTTATTTTAGGCAAAGGTTGCAACTATATATTGGTTTAAATATGATAAAAGTCATATTTAGAATTTAGTTAACGAAAATCAACAACATGCTTGAGTATGAGATGTATATTTGCCTGATGGCAGATGCTTAAATGAAATAATGATTGCAGAAGGCTTTGCGAAGCCCTACAATCGCTTTTTTTGCTCAGAACTCGCACCGACAAAGACCCAAATAACGATTCAGCAGTAAAGCTGTAGTCCGATTTGTTATAAACTCGGTATTTTTTAAATCCTTTATTTATAAGCTATTCCAAACTATTTAGTCCGATAAGACCAAATCGGACTAATCGGACTTTTCCCTTCTTAATTCTTTTGCAGGCTTTTCATCACAAAAGTTAGTTCGGAGAACTGAACTTTCGGAGACCACAAAACTGTCAAGCGGAGACGAAACCCCGCCTATTGCCAATGTGCTGTTATGCGGTCGTGCTTTCTTTTGTCTTTGCTACTGTCCAACGAGTTTAGTTTTACTGTCTGCAAGTTTTTGTTTGAT
>CAIMMJ010000245.1 GCA_903842515.1 uncultured Bacteroidota bacterium
AAATATTACTTAACTTATCATTAATACAAACACTAGTTAATTTTGGGAATAAAGATTTTCTTATTAAACAATTCAGCACTAATCCTAGTAGAATAAATTCTATTTGGCTTAACTCTTTATTTAAAAGAATACCAATTCTTTTTTTAACTTGTGTTGTTTTTGTTTTTATTTATAATGATAAAACAATAGCATTAATTTTTGTTTTCATTGTGATTTCAAGATACATAAATCAGTCATTCGATCCCTTAATTATATACGAAAGAAAATTTAATATCTCAATTATATCGGATTTACTTTTAAATTCTTCTCTTATTGTTTTGTTCTTGAACGTTAAAGAATTAAATAATTTTAATCTACATATAATTTATCTTTCAGCTTCTTTGTTAAAAACAATTTTATTATCTACTTATTTTTATAATTCCCTTAGTTATAAAAGTTATTCTTCTACAAACTTTTATTCGTCAGCATTTCCATTTTTTATAATGTCATTAAGTGGATTTTTAGTATCTAAAATTGACCAAGTTTGCTCTGGCTATATTTTAGATAATAAATCTTTGGCGAGGTATCAAATTTTGATGGCCTTACTTAGCTTTTTGCAATTGACTTCAGCAAATTTACTTCTTCCATACTCCAAGAATATTTTTAGAATGAATAGAAAATCAATAAGTGTTTTAAAATTAAATTTTCGGAAATTTGGTATTGTCTTTTCATTTTTTGGAATCATTCTAGTTGCTCTGGTTCTTCATTTATTTTATTCGATAAATCTTAAAATCTATGATTGGCTATTGAGCTTCTTATATGTATATTCATTTTTTATTTACTTTGTTAATTCTTTTGAAATAACAATTTTAAACAAACAGAATTTTGCAACACTAATAACTGTTCTTTGTGGAATAATAAATTTAATTTTTGCAATTTTTTTAAGCAAAAAATGGGGTGTTTCAGGTGTTTTGTTAGGTGCAACTGTTGCAAATAATTTGTTAGCTTTTTTAATGATAGTAATAACAAACAAATATCAAAATATTGAAAGGATTAGTTGAGAAAGTTAGTGTTTTAGCTGTAAATTACAATAGAGCTGACTTGATAAAGGAAACAATTTTTTCTGTTTTAAATCAAAGTTATAGTAATTTAGAATTTGTAATAATTGATGATGGGTCTGAAGATGATTCATTAAATGTTATTAATGAAATTAAAGACAATAGAATTAAATGTTATTCTATTTCGCACATCGGCCACTTAGGTAAACTACGTAATTTAGCACTAAGCAAAATTACAGGTGAGTATTTTGTGTTTATTGACACAGATGATTTAATGAAACCAGATTTTATTTCAAAATCAATAGATGTTATTAATAAAAACAATGCTGATTTTTCTATATGTGGTGTAGAACAATTTAACAATAAAGGTTTTATCAAAAATCTTCCTGTTTATAAATCTTCTAATTTTTATTCACAAGAATTCAAATTTATTGATGTGCTATATAACAGATTAACTTGTTGTTTACCCTCGATAGTTTTTAAAAAAAATATTTTGGGAAATGATCTGAGGTTCAATGAAAACATGACTTTGCCTGACCACGAATTTGTTTCATTTGCATCATATTACTTCAAAGGAATTGTAATTGATGAATCTCTAATTTCAGTAAGAAGACATGAAAAAAATATGACCGCCATAGAAAAGGTTGACTCTTATTTCTATTTTATCGAAACTGTTAGAAAATTCTATGAAATAAAAGCAATTAGTACCGTTCAAAAAAATAAAATGCTAGGCTTACTGCATTATTTAGTTGGGAATTACTATTTAAATCATTCCAATAAAAGATTGGCAACATCAAATTATAAAAAAAGTATAATTTATTATCCTTTTAAAATTAAATCCTATTTTAAATTAGCAATGACATGGATTTAAAGTAAGAAAAATAAAACAATTTTGTTCATAAAAATAATTATACATGACTAAATTTTTTACAAACTTAGATTTTAGTTTTTGTTGAGTTCATCCAACTTTTTGTTAATCTAACTAATTACCAAAACACTTTTGAAGATTCAAATTACTTCGGCAACAACAAACGTTGAGCCTCCAATGTAAATAAAATCATTGGGAGTAGAATTGGCTTTTGCAGAATTTAATGCATCAGAAACTGAGTCAAACAAATCAAAATTTAAGTTTAGCCTAGCTGCAATGTCTTTTATTTCATTCAACTCCATTCCTCTTGGAATATTGGGTTTTGCAAAATAAAAATTTGCATTGCTTGGAAAAAGTTTTAAAATTTTCTCAGCATCTTTATCCTTCACAAATCCTAAAACTAAATGTAGTTTTTGATATTGAATTTTGCTGAGTTGAACAATTATTTGATTAATTCCATGTTCGTTGTGAGCAGTATCCGCAATAACTAATGGCAATTTAGATATTTGTTGCCAACGACCTTTTAAATCTGTGTTTTGCAAAACATTTTTAAAGCCATTTTCAATATATTTTTTATCTATTGCTATATTTAAATATTTTAATACTTCAAAAGTTTGAAGAACTGTTTTAAAATTCTTTAATTGATAAATTCCTGCAAGTGGACATTCGATAGTGAATAATTCATTGTTATTTTTATTCACTACCTGCATGTTAAGCAATGCCGTTTCAGAATCAAAATCTTGTTCAAAGTTTAAAGTATCAAAATCTTGTTCGGCAAAGTAAATTTTACTGTTCTCCTGTTTTGCTTTACTAAGAAAAACATTTTTTGTTTGCTCAACTGTTTCACCAATTACAACAGGAGTATTCTCTTTGATGATTCCCGCTTTTTCAAAAGCAATTTTGTCTAAAGTATCTCCTAATAAGTCTGTATGGTCAAAACCAATATTAGTAATTACGCTTACTAATGGTTGAATTAAATTGGTTGAATCTAATCTACCTCCCAAGCCTGTTTCGATTATTGCTATATCTACTTTTTCATTTCTAAAATAATCGAATGCTAAACCTACCGTCCATTCAAAAAACGAAGGTGCAATTTTTTCGAAATCAATTTTGTAATGCTCCACAAATGACACTACATAATTTTCAGGAATCGTTTTGCCATTAATTTTAATTCTTTCTCTAAAATCTTTTAAATGTGGAGATGTATAAAGACCCGTTTTATATCCTGCTTCCATAAAAACAGATGCAAGCAAATGCGAAGTAGAACCTTTTCCATTAGTGCCCGCAATGTGAATTGATTTAAAATCTTTTTGAGGATTGTCTAATAAATTTAAAATATCAATTGTATTGTTTAAATCGGCTTTGTAGGCTGCCTTTCCAATTCTATGAAACATTGGCAATTGTTCAAACAAATATTTTAGGGTTTGGGCATAGCTTTTCATGTAGCCACAAAAATAATTAAATGTTTAAGTTTATTGTTTATAGCACTCTTAATTATTAAAAACATAAAGCTGTAATTATGTATTCTCATTTTCAATAAGTTATTATAAATTTGACAATATTTCTAAACCGATGTAAACCATTACATTTAATGTATCGTGTTTGGAGTTGAAACATATAAAAAAACAAAAAAAACATGAAAAAAATTACATTACTCTTTGCTCTAATTCTAGGTTTTGGAGCAGTACCAAAAGCACAAAATTGTAACTTCACTTATTCTCAAAATCCTGGAAGCAACACCGTAACCTACCAAGCGCCAGGCGGATTCAATGGAATGTTGTATTCCTTTGTTTGGCAATTTAGCTCCTTAAATACTTATGACTTTGGAAGCAGTGTTTCTCAAACATATAATCAGTCCACAACAGAAATTGTTACATTATCAATATATGGAGCAGATTCTACAGTAGTTTGCACATCAACCCAAACTATACAAATTTCGGTAACAGCCCCTCCGTGTAGTTTCACTTATAATCAAACAGCAAGTGGAAGCTTTGTATTTGCATTAAATCAAACCGGTGCTAATCTTCAAGTTATATGGTCATTTGGGGATGGTTCATCAGGAACAGGTTCATTAGTTGAACACAATTATTTAAATAATGGAACCTATATGGTAACCATGTCTGTTATTGTAAATGGCGATACTTGTACATCTACAATGGCGGTTAATGTGTTAAATAACAACCCAAACGATTCAACAGCCTGTATGTTTGATTATTATGCTAACGTAAATGGAATAAACACTAATCTTGCTTTTTATACTACGGGAGGAATTCCATCAGCAAGTTACTCTTGGAATTTTGGAGATGGAACATCTGGTACAGGAAGTCAATTGGTTCATCAATTTCCTGGTGCAGGAACCTATACAGTTTGTTTAACTGTAGGAGCTAATGGAGCCGTAGTTTGCGAAAATTGTATGAACGTTGTGGTTGGCAATACAAATCCTACACCTTCAAACTGTAATGCAAACTTCACATATTCTACCTCAGATTTAACTGCCTTATTTATTAATCAGAGTGCAAACTCATACGTAAATACTAACACCACCTATTCTTGGAGTTTTGGCGATGGACAATACTCTAGCTCTCCTTTTCCTTATCACACATACAGCCAAGCAGGAGATTACAATGTGTGCTTAACTGTATTTGATGGCAACTGTGCTGATACAATTTGCACGATGGTTTCAGTGCCAACTACACTTGTTAATCCTACAGACAGCTGCAGTGCATACTTTGTAATAAGTCAACAAAGTCCATTTTCAGTAGATGTTGTAAATATGTCAAACGGTTCTTCTTATGTTTGGACTATTGCAGGAATTAGCAACACAAGCAGCTTTCCAGTTATTACAGTTCCATTTACTGGTTCATATATTCTTTGTTTAACAGTTACTAATGCTAATGGATGTGTTGCAACTTATTGCGATAGTTTAACAATAGACAGTACAGGTATTGTGCAAAGAAATGCACAAACAGAATTTACAATTAATGTTGTTAGTCCGGCTCAAATTACTGGATTCTCAGCAACTTCTATAAATACTGTTTCAACAATCAATAACGAAATCTTCCCAAATCCATTTAGCAATTCATTTACTGTTAGCAATGCAAATTCAGATAAGATAAACTATGAGGTATATTCCATTGATGGAAAGATGGTTCAACAAGGAATTATTACAAACAAAGTAGAAACAATAAATGCTGAAAGTTTAACAAATGGATTATACATGCTTTCTCTTATTAATTCTAAAGGAGAAAGAAGTGTAACTAAAATAAACAAAAACTAAAAACATTCACTCTTGCTTATAAATTAGGTTCTCGGGCAATTGTCCGAGAACCTTTTTAAACTAATGAATCCACCAATTGAACTCTTAAAAAAGTGTACAAAAGATGACCGAAAGGCTCATTACGAATTGTATAATTGGTGTTTCAAAAACCTGCTAAATATCTGCAGAAGATATTACAAAAATCAAGAAGATATTAAAACATCACTGAATAATATTTTTTTAAAAATTATAAAAGGTTTAGATTCTGCTATAGGAAAATACAACGATGTTCCATTTGAGTTATGGGCAAAAAGAATAGCCATCAATCATATAATTGATGAATTTAGAAAGAATAAAAAATACAGAGAAAATATTGAGTTAGTTGATGATAAAGATTTTCTAATTAGCAATTTTGCTATTGTTGAAGATAACAAAATAAGAGACAAAGAAAATCTAGAAGAGATAAACAGAGCAATAGAAACTCTACCAGAAATGAGCAAAACAGTTTTTAATTTGTTTGTAGTTGATGGATACAAACACGAAGAAATTGCAGAGATGCTAAAAATATCTTCCAATACTTCAAAAGTACATTTGCACAGAGCAAAACAAAAACTTCAAAACATATTAAAAGCAACAGTTAATTTTATTTTACTGTAATGAAAGAAAAAGAAAAATACAACATCAATGATTTTTGGCCGCAGGCCGATGAGATGTTAAGTAAACATTTTAGACAAAAAAGATTATTTAGATTACTTGGTGCATCTATTTTTACCGTTGCCGTTGCAATTGGATTATTTGTCTTAACTAACAAAAATGAAAATAAAAATCACAGTTCTTTAAATAGCGACAAAAACAATAACTCAGTAGTTTCTAATTTAAATTCTACTACTAAAGAAAAACCAAAAGATTTAAGAAATCAAGAAAGTAATTCTATTGCCAATACTACCAGTGAAGTTGTAACAACAGGAGATAAAAACCTAGCTAATGCTGAAATAGATTATGCAGTAGAACAAAACTTAAACGAAAAACTAAATCCTAAGATTACAAAAACTAAAAAGTCCAATTTAAAACAAATAACAAACTCAAAAACTCTGGCTTCATCAGCAGCAGGTTCAGCAAAAAACATCAATCAATTAAAAAAGATCGAGTCCAAAGTCTACCCAGAAATAGGTGAACCAATCAAGGAAATTGGATCAAACAAATCATCACAAATAAAAGCTAATAATGAAGCTCTATTAGGCAATCTTTTAGAAACAGAAATATTTGAGCAACGACATATAAATGAATACAAGCTAAGTTATTTGAATTCAATTGAGAGTTCGCCAATGCCAATTTCATACACTACAAATGAATCTATTCAAAAACAAGAACTCAAAAATTCATTTTTAAAGAACAAAAAAATGTTTTGGGCAATCTTTGCACACATTGGATATTTTAATACTTCAAAAAATATAAATACTTCGGGTGATTTATCTGCATATACATTAAGAAGGAAAGAAGAAGAAAAATCAAATTTTGTATTGAATTATGGAACTGGAATAAAGTTATGGTATAAGAAATTGGCATTAAATATTGGCATTGATTATTCCAGCTACAGCGACAACGTAAATTATCAAAATTGGAAAAATGGTTACAACTACACTCAAAAAGAAACCTGGAATGTATTTTATACTCCATTTACCACTGTAGATACTTTGTATTATCAAGGTATACAATATCAAAATCCAAATACCATTTTAGTTAGAGACAGCACAAAAGCAATTTTAACAGACAGTATTTATGGCCGAATAAACAACGAGGAAGCAAATCAATACAATGGTAAAACCTTATTATCGTATGTAGAATTTCCTTTAGTAGCAGAATATAATTTTGTGTTCAATAAATTTTCTGTTGGATTAAACGCAGGTATTTCTCCGGGACTTGCAACTTACAGAAATGGATATTACATAAGTAAAAATCAAGAAAAATTTGATAACATAAGCACAAGCACTGAATTTAGAAAATGGATTTGGAATGCTAGAGCTGGAGTTAGTATTAACTACAGAATTTCTAATGGTATGGAAATTTATTTGCAACCGCAGTACCGCACAAATTTAAATTCAGTATTTAATTCAAGTAGTGGTATAAAACAAAAATATACTTCTGTAGGAAGCTCTTTGGGCTTATTGTTTTGGTTTTAAAACAATATGAGTTATTTTATAATGCAGTAAATTAAAATACAGTACCGTGAAATATCAAAATTAAACTTTGATTTTTCACGGTATTATTTTATTAGTTTAGGAAGGTGATTTTTCAAAAAATCAGGCAGAGAAAGCACTAAAATATTCTTGTCTTTTTTGTATTTTTCAATACCTGAGTAAATTACAAAATTACTATTGGTTTTAAGCTCTTGGATGCAGTTATAAAATCCTTCTTTTAATACTGGAGATAAACTATGTTTTATTTCTATGCAAGCAAGGGGTTTAATTCCATTTACTAACACTAAATCAACTTCTGCCCCGTGATGAGTTCTGTAAAAATATGGTCGTATTTTATTTGGTAAATGTTTACATATTTCTTCAATCACATATCCTTCCCAAGATGCCCCAACAATTGGATGACCTTGAAGATTTATCTGCTTAAGAACATTGTTTGAAAAATGAAGCAGTCCGGTATCTCTAATGTATATCTTAGGTGCTTTTACCATCCTTTTTTTTGCATTAATAAACCATGCCGGAAGCTTTCGCAGTAAAAAAGCACCTTCCATAAATTCTAAATATCGGTTCACAGTTGGTCCGCTTACACCTAAAGATCTGGCCATTGCTTCTGCATTCCAAATATTTCCATGTTGTATAGCTATCATATTCCAAAAGTTTCTGGCTAATGCAGGTGTAATTCCTACGCCAAAAATTGCAGATAAATCTCTTTCTACATAAGATCTTATAAAATATTCTGCCCAACGATTATACTCGTCATTGGATTTTGCCAGCAATGCATTTGGGAATCCACCTCTGAACCAATGTTTGCTTAAAACAACATTCTTTTGCGCAGATTCAAATAAACTAATTGGATGTATATCTATATATGCAACTCTACCTGCTAAACTCTCAGAAACACCTTTTACTAATTGGGGACTTGCAGATCCTGTGAGGATAAATCTTCCTGCTTTTCTTAATGCATCTATTTCCGGGCGAAGTGATGCAAATATTTCTGGTATCAATTGCACTTCATCAATTATTACAACATTCTTTCTGTTGTTTGCAAAAAACAATTCTATGTCTAACAGTTTATTTCTATCGCTTTGCAACTCCATATCCAGATAGACAATGTTTTTTTTTAATTTTTTTACAAAGTTTTTTACAAGTGTAGTTTTGCCTACTTGCCTTGGCCCAAGGACCACTGTGCATGGAAACTGCTTACATAATTGTTGCAATTGTTTTTCAGAATCTCTAATAATCATACTACAAATATAAATATATTACCGTGAAATATCAAAATGAAACTTTGATTTTTCACGGTTGTTAATTTTTAATATTACAAAAAAAAGCAGATATAAATCTGCTTTTAGTAATATATTTATAGCTTGTTTAAATATGTAGAGCTCTTTTTGCCGTTGCGTCTAAACATGCTTCTTTTAAAGATTCTGTAAAGGTTGGGTGTGCATGACTCATTCTACTTATATCTTCTGCAGAAGCACGATACTCCATGGCAACAACAGCCTCTGCAATCATATCAGCTGTTCTAGGACCAATCATGTGAACGCCCAAAATCTCATCCGTTTTCTCGTCAGCTAATACCTTCACAAATCCGTCTGTATCCATGCTTGCCCTTGCTCTGCCACTTGCCTTAAAAGGGAAATTTCCAACTTTATATTTTGTTCCTTTTTCTTTTAACTGTTCTTCTGTAAATCCTACTGCAGCAACCTCGGGCCAAGTATATACAACACCCGGAATTAGATTGTAATTGATATGAGGTTTTTGACCTGCAATTTTTTCTGCTACAAAAACTCCTTCTTCTTCTGCTTTATGAGCTAGCATTGCACCTTTAATTACATCACCTATTGCGTAAATATTTTCATTACTTGTCACTAAATTTTCATCTACTTCAACTTTGCCTCTATCGTCTAATTTTACTCCTGCCTTATCAAGTCCTAAATTTTCTGTATATGGTTTTCTACCTAATGCGATAATGCAATAATCTCCATTAAATTGAACTTCTTTGCCAGCTTTATCGGATGCCTTCACTAACACTTCTTTCCCTTTGTTTTTTACTTCCAAAACTTTGTGATTTAGAAAAAATTCGAACCCAATTTTTGTAAGCGATTTTTGTAATTCTTTCCCCAGGCTTTTATCCATTGTTGGAATTATACTATCGGCATATTCTAGAACACTAACCTTAGCACCTAATCTTGCATAAACAGAGCCAAGTTCAAGTCCAATAACGCCGCCACCCACAAGTATCAAATTCTTTGGAACTTCCTTCATTTCTAATGCCTCAGTGCTTGTGATAATTCTTTTTTTGTCAATCTCCATTCCTTGCAAAACTATAGGCTTAGAGCCGGTTGCTATAACAAATTTTTTAGCTGATAAAGTAGTTTTATTTCCATCGTTTAAGGCCACCTCTACTGTGTCTTTTGAAACAAAAGTACCATGACCAAAGTAGGTTGTGATTTTATTTTTTTTCATCAAAAATGAAATTCCATCGCTGGTTTGTTTAACTACTCCGGCTTTGCGTTTAATCATTTGCTCTAAATTAACTTTTAATGAGCCAACATCTATTCCATGTTCTTTAAAAGTATGCGATGCATTATAAAAGTGTTCAGAAGAATCTAATAATGCTTTAGAAGGAATGCAACCTACATTTAAGCATGTTCCACCCAATGTATTATATCTTTCGATAATTGCTGTTTTAAAACCTAACTGAGCACAACGAATTGCAGCTACATAGCCACCCGGACCAGAGCCAACAACTACAACATCAAAATTTTCCATAATTAATTTATTTTAATTTAAGAGTTCAAACCTAATAATTTTAGTTTATACAAAACGTATAAAAACCTAAATTTTAATTAAAGATTTTTATCCCACCAATTGGTTATTCTATTGTAGACATCCCATCTGGTAGCGCCTCCACTAATTCCATGATTTTTATCTGGATATATCATTAAGTCAAAATCTTTTTTAGCAATTTGCAATGCTCTAACCATTTCTATGGTATTTTGAAAGTGAACATTATCATCAGCCGTACCGTGAATTAAAAAATAGTTCCCTACTAATTTATCTGCAAAATTTATTGGCGAATTTTCTTCATATCCAACTAAATTTTCTTGAGGTGTTTGCAAAAATCTTTCCGTATAAATATTATCATAGAATTTCCAGTTAGTAACCGGAGCAACTGCAACAGCTGCTTTAAATGTCTCAGGATTTTTAGTAATGCATAATGTGCTTAAATATCCGCCAAAACTCCAACCTTGAATTCCTATTCTAGTAGAATCAACATAAGACAATCTGCCTAAAATTTTAGCCGCATTTGTTTGATCTATTCTCTCTAAATTTCCAAGATTTTTGTATGTTAAGTCTTTAAATTTTTTGCCACGAAATAAGGTGCCTCTGTTATCTATTGACGCCACCACATAGCCCTTTGATGCCATTAACTGTTGCCACATAAAATCATTGCCGCCCCATCTATCCAAAACAGTATTACTGCCAGGTCCGCCATAAATATGAACTATCAAAGGGTATTTCTTGTTTGGATTAAAATTGCGTGGTTTAATAATAAATGCATTAAGTTCAATGTTATTTTCTGTCTTAATTTTAATAAATTCTTTTGTTGAAAGATTTAGTTGTTTTAGTTTACTAATCAATAGATTGTTGTCATTTAGTGTTCTAAGTTTCTTTGCAGTTTTTAACTCCAAAAAATACTGAATTGCAGGGGTATTGGCGTTGCTATAAGTTATTAGTCCTATTGAATTGTCTTGATTTAAAACAATATCACTGTAGCCGTCGGTTATGTTGTACTTCCTCTTTAATTTTCCGTCAAATGAAATAGAATGTATATTTTTTTGAAGTACATTTCCCTCGTTTGCTAAATAATAAATTGTCGACTTTTTTTCATCAATTTTTTTTATGTCTATAATTTCAAAATCACCGGATGTTATTTGCGAAATTTCTTTTCCCATCAGGTCATATAAGTAGATATGTTGGTATCCATTTTTTTCGCTTAACCATAAAAATTGATTGTTTTTCTCCAAAAAATAGGGCGATTCATTGATATCTATATAAGTATCATTCTTTTCTTCGAGTATTAATTTAGATTCATTTTTTTCTAAATCATATACAAATAATTGCAAGTGATTTTGTCTTCTATTTAATTGAACAAAAGTTATTTTATTGGGATTATTTGTCCATTTTACACGTGGATAATAAGTATCAGAATTTACAATAGAATTTATTCTATCCGTTTTTTTTGAACTTAATTGATACACAAAAATTTCTACCAAAGAATTTTTTTCGCCCGCCTTTGGATATTTATACTTTGTGGAGCCGGGGTATAATTGAGAATTATAATCAGTAAATTCATATTCAGGAACGTCGGTTTCATTAAATTTATAATAGGCTAAAGCTGTTCCTGAGGAGTTCCAAAACAAACCATTATTCATCGAAAATTCTTCTTCGTAAACCCAATCAACTGAACCATTAATAATTTCATTTTCTTTGCCATCACTGGTAATTTGCATGGTGGATTTATCCTCTAAATCATAGATAAAAATATTTCTATTGCTAACATAAGCAATACTTTTATTATTTGGGGCAAAGCAAGGATTCATTTGCTTTCTTTCTAAACTTAATGCTTGTAACTTTTTATTTTGAACATTGTAAATAAAATAATTTGCAACAAAAGAATGTCTATATATGTAGTCACTTTCGGTTGTTAATAAAATATATTTTTCGTCGTCAGAAAAAACATAATCTTCTATTTTTAAATTTCCATTTGCTGAAGATAATTTTGAAGAGTTAATTATTGTGTCGCTTTCTTTTCCTGTGTTCCAAAAATAAGAAATTAAAAAATCAGCGTCTTTTGAGTGTATTAATTTGCAATATAATTTTGGATCTTTTAATGGTCGTATTCCTAAATCAAGTTTTGAGTTAAAGGTTCCTTTGCTCCAAATATTTTCGAGATTTAACTCTATTTTTTCTTGAGCAAAAAGATTGCTAAAAATTGATACCAAAACAAAGAATGAAATGTAAGCGTATTTATTTTTCATGAATTAGAATTTGGAACATAAAATTAGTAAATTTTACTCATACAGCTTAAGAGCAAAACAAAATGGGTTCTATAATAAAGAACCATTTTTAAATTAAATACTCTACTTCTTTTTGAGTCTCTTGCTATTAATTAATGCCATGTGCAAGAGAAACTCGATTTGTGAATTTAAACTTCTAAAATCGTCATCAGCCCATTTTTGCATTGCTTTCATCATTTCTGGCGTTAGCCTTAACACAAATGGTTTCTTTTCGGTTCCAGCCATTTAAAAATTAGTTATACAAAGTACCTGTATTTACTACTGGACTAACATTTTTATCACCACATAAAACTACCAGAAGATTTGAAACCATGGAAGCTTTTCTCTCTTCGTCAAGCTGAACTACGTTTCTTTCGCTTAACTTTTCTAAGGCCATTTCTACCATTCCCACAGCACCTTCAACAATTTGTTTACGGGCTGAAACTATTGCAGAAGCTTGTTGTCTTTGCAGCATTGCGCCAGCAATTTCTGTTGAATATGCTAAATGAGAAATTCTTGCCTCTAGAACTTGAATTCCCGCCTTCATCAATCTTTCTTGTAGTTCCTCTTCGAGTAGTTTCTTTATTTTTTCGCCACCACCTCTCAATGTAATCTCATTTTTATGTTCATCTTCAAAACTATCGTAAGGGCAAATCCCTGCTAAATGGCTCAAG
Source organism: uncultured Bacteroidota bacterium (assembly GCA_903842515.1). Lineage (GTDB taxonomy): Bacteria > Bacteroidota > Bacteroidia > UBA4408 > UBA4408 > CAIMMJ01. The sequence goes on from CAIMMJ010000245.1 coordinate 13,097, forward strand.
GCAGCTTCGCATTGAACTTTTATATAGTGTGTATAATCATCAACTTCAAATGCAGCTTTTGCTGTTTCGTTCACACACCACACAATTACTGAAGCAATTTCAATTGGATTTCCGTTTTTATCGTTTACTTTAATTACACTAGAAGCTAAATTTCTTGCTCTTAGTGAAATTTTCTTTTTTACAAGAAATGGGTTCGCCCAAAAAAATCCACTTTCTTTTATTGTGCCCATATACTTTCCAAAAAGTATTAGCACCAATGATTCATTGGGGTTTATAATCATAAATCCCGGAAGTATCGAAAATGACAGTAAAAATCCTGGAATTGCAACAAAGAAAAATTGTTGACTTATACTCCAAATTGAAGTTCCAATGATTAAAAAGAATAAGATTATCATTAAATAACCTGATATTTTGCTTGCTTTTGTTTCCATTTTTTGTAATATTAAATTAATATCACAAAAGTATTATATTATTTTAGAACAAAGCAAGAATTTTGATAAAATATTTTTACTAGTTTAATTTCGCTGATTTTAATAAAATTATATTTGTAGCATGAAAACAATAGATAAGGTTGATATTAATTTTTTTAGTAGTTTCTTAAATTCCAAACAAATAATTGAATTGGATGAATTAAAAAATCCTTACGGTAAAGACGAAACAGAGAATTTATTTTATAAACCCGATTTAGTTTTAATTCCATATTCCACACAAGAAATTTCTGAAATTTTAAAATACTGCAATACAAATAAAATAGTTGTAACGCCAAGAGGTGCAGGAACAGGGTTAAGTGGCGGTGCATTGCCAGTATTTGGAGGAATAATTTTATCGTTAGAAAGGTTAAATAAAATTATTGAAATTGATATTGAGAACATGCAGGCAACGGTTGAACCCGGCATTGTGAATGAAGCTTTTCAAATTGAAGTGCAAAAACACGGATTGTTTTATCCGCCAGATCCGGCTAGCAAAGGCTCCTGTTTTTTGGGTGGTAACATTGCACATTCATCAGGCGGCCCTAGAGCAGTTAAATATGGAACTACAAGAGATTACATTTTAAATTTAGAAGTTGTATTACCTACCGGCGAAATTATTTGGACAGGTGCAAACACGTTAAAATATTCTACCGGCTATAATTTAACTCACTTGTTTATTGGTAGCGAAGGCACTTTAGGTGTTGTTACTAAAATAGTGGTAAAACTTATTCCATTTCCCAAAAACAATGTGTTGATGTTAGTTCCTTTTTTTAGTGCAAACGACGCATGCAAAGCTGTGAACTCTATTTTTTTAGCAGGCTTAAATCCATCAGCTTTAGAGTTTATGGAGAGAGATGCGATTGACTGGACATTACGTTTTGTTGAAAATGTTTCTGTTTTGGTAGAGCAGGATATTCAGGCTCACTTATTAATTGAATACGATGGAAATGAATTAGACAGTTTAAATAGAGATGCAGAAAAAACTTTTGCAGTTTTAGAAAATTTTAAATGCGGTGAAATTTTATTTGCGGACAATGAGGCACAAAAAAATATGCTCTGGAATATAAGAAGAAGTGTTGCCGAGGCTGTAAAAAACAATTCGTTTTACAAAGAAGAAGATACCGTTGTGCCAAGAGCTTTTTTACCACAATTATTGGCGGGAGTAAAATCTATTGGAGAAAAATATGGATTTAAGTCGGTTTGTTATGGACATGCAGGAGATGGAAATTTACATGTAAATATAATTAAAGGCAACTTAAGTGATGAATTCTGGGAAAGTGGAATTCATGCAGGAATTGAAGAGATTTTTATATTGTGTAAAAGCTTAAATGGTACAATTAGTGGAGAACATGGAATAGGTTTAGTTCAAAAAAGATACATGCATTTGGTACAATCTAAAGTGCAACTAGAATTGCAAAGGGGAATAAAAAAAGTTTTTGATCCAAATGGTATTTTAAATCCGGGTAAAATATTCTAAAATAATTTATCCCGAAAATAACAGAAAAAAGCAAAATAACATCCATCTCAAAATTTTTTAGGCTTTTCATTTTTCTTGATTGCTATTTGAAACCTTTAACAGCAAAGATTTGATTGCTTTTTCCGTTTTGTCAAATAAAATATTTACATCGCCAACGTATACAATTATTAAATTATAGGAACAATTTAAGGTGATTGACATTTTGGAAAAATCTGATTTATTTAAACGGTACGTTTCTCTGAGAATTCTTTTTATTCTATTGCGCTGATGTGCCTTGGGATATTTTTTTTTTGAAGCAATAAAAGCAACTTTGCTTGGGATGCCTGAATTCTCTAATTTTTGAAAAATCAATTTAATAGGAAATTCAAATTCACTATTGCCCCTAGTAAATAATTCAGAAATAGATTTACTGCTTTTTAATTTTTCAGCTTTCCCAAATCCAAATTGTTTCATTAAGTACCAACATTTTTTTTCAAATATAAAGCACTTTTACTTAACATATAAAAAAAGAAGCTGCCCTTGTGAGGCAACTTCCTTTCTGACCAACATAAAATTTAATTGTTATTACTTCAAAGTTATTGTTCTGGTAACAACTCTTCCTCTCCTTCCTGTAACTTCTACTGTTGCTTGATTATCGCACGTGCCATTTCCAAAATCCAGCACCCTTGATTTCCCTTTTGAATTTTCAAATTGAATTATTCCTTTGTCTATCCATTTGCAGCTCATTAACCTGTGCAAAGGACTAGTAATTGTTGCGGTGTAAGTAACATCGTTTGAATTTGTTCCACTGGCATCACCTGTAATTGTATATTCATCGTCTTGCCAATTAGCTGTTTCATAACCGGCCAACATTGTTCTTACCCTATCTGAATTCCAAGTATGAAATTTACCATCTGTTTTTGTAATTTTCATATTTCTAGCTTCAATTTTCCAAGTATATTGGTTGTTTGCATTTAAACCAGTATTTGTAATTGTTCTTGTACCTTCTACTTTATTATCATTTCTATAATAGTTATCAAAAGTTATAGTTTTTACTGAGCCTTGCTCAAAGTAATTGCCGGTATAATTTACAATAATTTTTCCTCTTCTATTTCTTCCGTCGGCTCCCAAACAATTTGTTGTGCCAAAATCTATGGTAATAATTCTGTTTACTGTATCCTTGGTAATGGTTGCACATCCGCTTAATGCATCATATTGCTCATAATTTGAAGCATATCTACCAGTAATATTTTGCCCCTTAAAAGCATTATCTGCAATGTTTGATGACTCATCGCCTACCTCGGTACCTTCTTGTGAATCCTGCCCCGTTGTTTCTTCTGAAGTTGCTGTTGTTTCAATTTTTTCTTTGTTACAAGAAGTTGTAAAAATTGCTAAGGAAATTAATCCTGCAAAAATTCCATTTTTTAAGTTTTTCATGTTTTCTATTTTTAAAGTTTATTAATTTTTTGCTTTGGTGTTATGACCTTAAATTATGTTTTAGGTTTAATTACGATGATATTATTTTTTAATAATAATGCTTAATTACTCATTTTCAGATGTTTGAATTTTAGTTAAATTGAAAATATAATTGCGAATATTGGTAAATTTCATCAATAATTGTATATTCGCAACCCTTAAAAAAAATATAATAATTAGTATAACATGTCTATATTAGAAAAAATCAGGACAAAATCAGGTCTACTGGTAGGAATCATTGCACTTGCATTGGTAATTTTTGTTTTAGAAAGCGCCCTTGACTCGGGAAACCGCTTTTTCTCCAGTAAAAAAACTATGGTTGGAGAAGTTTTAGGAAAAGAAATTTCAATTCAAGAGTTTGAAGCTAAGGTTGAAAAAGCAGTAGAGAACGAAAAAGCAAGAAGTGGAAAACCAACTATTGATGAAAACATGATGGATAACATCAGAAATCAAGTTTGGAATGAAGTCATAATGGATAGAATTTTAAAAGTTCAATACCAAGATTTAGGAATTGCAGTTAGCAAAGATGAATTGTTTGATATGGTTCAAGGCAAAAATCCACATCCAAGTGTAAAACAAGCCTTCACAAATCCTCAAACAGGGGTATTTGATCCCAATCAGGTAATTCAGTTTTTAAAAAACATGGACAAAGATGAAACTGGTGCAACAAAAGAACGATGGATAAATTTTGAGCAAGCTGTTAAGCAAGAAAAAATTGCTAATAAATTCTATACCATGATCAAAAAGGGAATTTACATTACAAAAGCAGAAGTAAAAAGAGCAAATATTGCTCAAAATAAAACATTTAAATTTACCTATGCTTCCCAAAAATATTTTTCAGTTCCAGACAGTATTTTTAAAGTTGATGAATCTGAATTGAAAAAATATTATGGTGAAAACAAAAATAAATACAATCAAGATTACGATTCAAGAAGCATTGAGTTTGTTTCGTTTGACGTTAATCCTTCTGATGAAGACAGAAATGCTGCAATGCAAGATATTCTTAAACTAGGAAACGAGTTTGCCTTAGCTACAAACGACAGTGAATTTGTAAATATAAATTCTGATTCTAAGTTTCAAGAAAAGTATTTTTCAAAAGCTGAGTTGAGTAAAAATATAGATACATTATATAGTTCATCAATAGGAAAAATTGTTGGCCCATATTTGGAGGGCAATACATATAAAGTAGCCAAATTGTCGAAAATTAAAATGGTTCCAGATTCAGTAAAGGCAAGACACATTTTAGTAAAAGCTATTAATGGCGACATGTTAAAAGCTAGAGCAAAAGCAGATAGCCTAAAAAAACTAATAAAAGCAGGAGCAAAATTTGATGAATTAGCAAGAGTAAATTCTGAAGATCCAGGTTCAGGGGCAAAAGGTGGGGATTTGGGCTACTTTAAAGAAGGCATGATGGTAAAACCATTTAACGACGCTTGCTTTAATGGAAACGTTGGAGATATGCCAATTGTGGAATCTCAATTTGGTATTCACTTAATTGAAGTGATGGCAAAAGGAAAAGAATCTAAAAAAATATTAGTTTCATTTCTAGACAGACAAATTGATGCAAGCTCTAAAACTTTTGGACTTATTTTTCAACAAGCAAGTGAATTTGCTGGAAAAAACACAACAGAAGAATTATTTAACAAAAGCATTGAAGAAAAAAAGCTTGCTAAAATACCTGCACAAAATTTTAGAAATACCGATAAAAATATTGGTGGCCTAGAAAACTCTAGACAAGTTGTAAAGTGGGCTTTTGAAGCAAAAAAAGGTGATGTATCCAAAGTATTTGAACTTAACAATAAATACGTTATTGCAGTTTTAACCGAAGAAAAAGACAAAGGGATACTGCCATTAGAGGCAGTAAAAAAGCAAGTAGAATTTGAAGTGATAAAAGAGAAAAAGGCTGAGAAATTTATAAATGAGCTTAATGCAAAATTAAGTGCAAGTAATTCAATTCAAGATTTTGCAGCCAAAGCAAACTTAACCGTTGACTCTGCAAAAAATGTAACATTTGCTTCTCCATATTTGTCTTCAGGTAGAGAATTATCTTTGGCCGGTGAATTGTTTGGCCTAAAGAAAGGATTTAACAAAAAAGCATTAAAAGGAGAAAATGCGGTTTACGTAGTAGACATTTACGAAGTTCAAGAAGCCGCAGAATTAAAAGATCCAAAAACATTAACAGAGCAAATTGCAAATCAAATTAAACAAAGAGTAGATTACGAAGTATTTGAGGCACTAAAACAAAATGCATCAATAGAAGACAATAGAGCTACCTTCTATTAAAATTGTTTATTGAATTCAATAAAAAAGGAGTGCAGTTTGCACTCCTTTTTTTGTTATATCCTTTTTATAAATATAAAACTCTTTAAAATATATTTTCTATAATCTCTATAAGATTTTTGATTGTAAAATTTACCATTGTCTATTAAAACAAAGTTTTTGTTCAATTACTATTGATTTAGCACACAAAGTTATTTGCATCAGATAAAAGGAGGCATTGAATTGCTGCAATTTAAAATTCAATTTAGTACCATGCATTCTTTACAAACTAAATTAGTTTGTAAGAACTATTTTCTAAAGGTACATTTCTAAAATAAAGAATACCGAAAACAATAAACTGGCAAATCCATTTGTTGTAAAAAAAGCAAGATTTACTCTTGATAAATCATTTGCAGAAACAAGCGTGTGCTGATAGACCAATAAGCAACTAAAAACTAACCAGCCAGCCCAATACCAAGTGCTAAATTGTGCATAATACCCAGCAAAAAGCAAAATTAAAAAGCTCAATAAATGTAAAAACCGTGAAAGATTTAAAGCATTTTGTTTCCCTAAATACACAGGAATGGATTTCAATTTTTTTTCGCTATCAAACTCTACATCTTGGAGAGCATAAATAATATCGAATCCTGAAACCCAAAATAAAACTACCAGCGAAAATAATATTGGTAGTAATGCAAACTTGCCAGCCACAACTAAATATGCACCAATAGGCGCTAAAGATAAACCTAGCCCAAGCACCAAATGACAAAGTGCAGTAAACCTTTTTGTAATGCTGTAGCCAAGCACTATAATTAATGCAACAGGCGACAAATAAAAACAAATAGTATTAATAAAATAAGTGGTTGCAATAAACAAAATACAATTCCCTATCACAAAAGTTATTGCCTCACTAGGTGTAATTATTCCTGCGGGAATTTCTCTTACAAAAGTTCTTGGATTGGCTTTATCAAATTCTCTGTCTGCATATCTGTTGAATGCCATGGCTGCGCTGCGGGCAAAAACCATACAAAGGACCATTAAAAAAAACAACTTAGAATCAAATGATTTGCCGGTGTTGTAGAGCGCCAACAAAAAACCAACAACTGCAAATGGTAGTGCAAAAATTGTATGGGAAAATTTAATTAAGGAAAGATAATTTTTTACTTGATTCATGTTTATATAACATTGATAAAACTAGGATTGTTTAAAAAATCAAATTTGAGAATTAATTTAAAGTAAATAGTGCTACACCAATAAAATAAATACTAATTAATTCACTATTTAATACTATCACTAACAATTTTTCCTGAAAGCACACACAAGGGAATTCCTCCGCCAGGATGAACACTACCTCCACAAAAATATAAATTACTTATTTTAGAGGAAAAGTTCTTGTGGCGGAAGAATGCCGCAAACTTATTGTTGCTTGCATTTCCGTATAGAGAACCACCCATGCTGGAAGTTCTTTGCTCAATTAAAACTGGATTTAAAATTTCCTCTACTTCAATAAATTCTTCGATATTAGTTTTTAATATTTTATTGATTTTTTTAATACAATTTTTCTTTGTTTCCTTAATTAAATCTTCCCAATTTTGATTTGTATTGTTGGGTGCATTTACCATTACAAACCAATTTTCTGAA
>CAIMMJ010000246.1 GCA_903842515.1 uncultured Bacteroidota bacterium
AAATCTAATAATTTAAAAAATACCTCAAACACTTTATATTATTCAAAGAACCAACATAAAATGTCCAATACAAATAAAATTAAATTTTAATAAACTTTTTACAGTGCTTTTGTCTATTCCATTAATTTATTGGTCGAAATCATTTTTGCTAAGTTTTTTTTTTACATATCATTGCGCCCTATTTTAAATTTATAAACAACAACATACAATGAAATTCTTTTGCTCAATTACATTCATTTTAATTTTTTTTAATGCCAATGCACAATCCAACTCTTTTTGGAATCGTATAGATAGAGTAAATCAATCACAACTTGCAACCGCTTATGTTCCCAATAATTATTTGTCATTTAGCCTTAATACAGAAGGTTTTATGCAGGCACTCCAAAATGCTCAAAATGAATCACAAAAAAATATTGCAGGCACAGGATTAGTGTTAGCTTTCCCTCTAGAAAACGGAACTATGCAAGATTTTTTAGTGTATGAATCTCCCATTTTTGAGCCACAATTAGGAATAAAATACCCTATCTTAAAAACCTACATTGGCCAGGGATTAAAAGATAAAAGCGCTGCTATTCGCTTTGATGTTACCTACAAAGGAATACATGCAATGATAAAATCATCAAGCACTACTTCTTACATCAATCAAGTGCCAAATACCAACGAGTTTATTGTTTTTTCTAGAAAAGATTGCATCCCAAGTAGCAGTTTTTATTGCCAAACAGAAGATGGTAATTTAGAAAATACCATCACCAACTCACAAAGAAGCACACAATCTTCATCTGCAATTGGCCAAACATTGCGTACGTACCGTTTAGCTATGGCATGCACAGGCGAGTATACCGCCTTTCATGGCGGAACAGTGCCCGAAGCTCTTTCAGCTATTATTATTTCTGTAAATCGTGTAAACCTTGTTTATGAGCAAGAAGTAGATGTAAGAATGGTATTAATTGCAAATACTGATACTTTAATATTTACTGGAACTTCAACAGATCCTTACACAAATAATAGCGGGAATGCAATGTTACAAGAAAATCAAACTACTATTACTGCCCGTATTGGTTCAGCTAATTATGATATTGGTCACGTTTTTAGTACAGGAGGTGGTGGAATTGCTCAATTGGGAAGTGTTTGTGGAAATGGTAAAGCTCGTGGCGTTACCGGCTTAGGCTCGCCCGTGGGAGATCCATTCGACATAGATTACGTTGCCCACGAAATGGGCCATCAGTTTGGTGGAAACCATACATTTAATAGCAACAGTGGCTCTTGCAGTGGCAATAGAAATGGTTCTACTGCCTTTGAACCCGGTAGTGGTGTAACAATAATGGCTTATGCAGGTATCTGTGGTAGCGATAATGTTGCCAGCAATAGTATTGCTTATTTCCATTCTGGTAGTTTTGACGAAATAGTTGATTTTATAACCACTGGCAACGGCGACAACTGTGCAGTTGCAACATCTACAGGCAATTTGCCACCAACAATAGAAACCTATACAGGTAATTTTTCTATACCCTATCAAACAGCTTTTAAACTTACAGGAAAAGCCAGCGACCCTGATGGCGATGCAGTTACTTACAGCTGGGAAGAAATGGATTTGGGTGCAGGAGGTGCTTGGAATGCTGTAGTGGGTTCGGCTCCAATATTTAGGTCTTATAACCCTGATACTACTGCCACAAGGTTGTTCCCCAAACTATCAAACATCCTTAATAACCTTACTACCATTGGCGAACAAAAACCAAAATCTGCCCGAACATTAAAATTTAGGCTCACCGCCCGCGACAATAGGGCTGGAGGCGGTGGAGTTATTTATTCGCCTACGGTAACTCTAAATGTTATAAATACTGTGGATACATTTAAAATAACAAGTCAAAATGTGGCAGGCACAATTTGGGAAACAGGTTCTCAACAAACAATTACCTGGAACGTGGCTTCTACAGATCTAGCACCAATAAATACACCATTTGTAAATATTTATTTAAGCACAAATGTTGGCTCCACCTTTCCGGTTACTATTGCCGAAAATGTTCCTAACACTGGTTCCTATACGTTTTTTGTTCCATTTTTTCCTACAAACACAGCTAGAATTATGGTAGCTGGAGCCAACAATATTTTCTTTGACATAAACGATAGGAACATTGCAATAACTGCCAGTAATATATTTGCAATTACAAGTCCAAATACCCAAGGTGTAGTTTGGCCAATTGGTTCTGTGCAAGCTGTAGCTTGGAATGTAGCATTTACTAATCAAGCACCAACAAATGTAACTGCATTAAATGTTTTACTTAGTGCCGATGGTGGACAAACTTTTCCAACTACCATCGCAGAAAATGTTCCCAACACCGGAGTGTATTCATTTACCGTTCCCAACTTCCCCACAGAAACTGCAAGGCTTAGAATTGTTGATGGTGCAAATACAATTTTTGATGTAAATGATATTGATTTCTCAATTGTAGATTTTTCTTCTACTAGAAATAGAAAAGCAGAGAATTCAATAGTTTTGTTTCCCAATCCTGCCGGAAATTCTATAACAATAAACTCACAAGCAGCAATTAATAGAGTTAGTATTTATGATGTGTGTGGAAGAGAAGTTTTTCAAGAAAAGTTAAACGTAAATTACAGTTCAATAAGTCTAAACATAGCCTCAATTTCAAACGGAGTTTATTTTGTTAGAGTATTCTCCAATTCTGGAATTATTGGCGAAGAAAAGATTATAGTAAACAAATAAAGTTCACAACACTTTATTTGTTATCTACTTAGAATAAAATTATAGATTATAGTTCCTATTTGCTCTTCTGGAGCATCAGGATTTTCATTAAATTTTGCTGTTAAAGCAGCTTTTTTGGCTATATCCAATAATGTAGGGTCCGATGTGGTTGAGCCTTTTACACCAGCCTTTGCAGAAATTACAGATCCACTTTGATTTACTTTTATTTGAACAACAACTTTACCTTCTTCAGAAAATTTTGTGTTAGGAACTGGCAATCTTAAATTTTTTCTCCCAGCTAAATCCCAGTTAGGTTTTCCATTGCCTTTGCTTATTCCCGGGCCATTTCCATCTCCATCTCCTGTTCCGCTGCCATTGCCGTTGCCGTCTCCCGTTCCACTGCCTGTTTTCTTTCCATGATATTTTACGTCAGGACTGCCGTTTGGGTCGCCTTGATCTCCTTTTCCTCCATTTTCTCCTTCGCTGCTGCTGTTTTTATTTTTATTGCCTTTATACAATGCAACAGCCGTTGCTTTTTCAGCCTCTTTTTTTACTACTTCTTTTGTTGCGTTTGTATTACTAGGTGTTTCAGCGGGACTTTCTTTTTTTATTTCTTTTTCTTCTTTTTTCTTTTTTTTCTTTTTCACTTCTTTTTTATTCTCTACCACTACCGTTTCTTCTACTTCTTGCGTTACTATTTCTTCTGCTTCCGAACTAGTGCTTGGAGCTTCTTGTGCAGGGTTGTTCATGGCAAGTTCGCTTTCATTCATCGGCTGTTCTTCGCCCAATCCATTTGCATCTAAACCAAAATTAACTTCTAAACCGTTTGAGCCCGATTCCGGAAAGGGTGGGATAGGAGTTTTGATAATAAAAAGATATAAAAACAAAACAATTAACCCGTGTATCCCAAGCGTAAAAGCCCAAGCCAGAGGTTTATTATTTTTTGTTTCTTTACTGTTCATTTATTCTTTTGAAGTTTGTTTTGTTGCCAATACCATTTTTACTTTTAACCTGTTACCAATTTCTAAAACATCTACTAAATCTTGTATACTGAGCGAATTGTCAACCCTTAATACAACGGTAGCCTCAGCTGAACCCGTAATTAATGTCTTTAAATTGGCTTCTAATTCTGTAAATTCAATTTCTTTGTTATTTAAGAAAAATCTTTTTTCAGCAGATATGTCAACGGTAAATTGCTGTTTGCTTAATGTTTGCGTAGATTTTGCTTTGGGCAACATTAATTTTATAACACTTGGATTTACCAAGGTTGAAATAATTAAGAAGAACAACATCAAAAAAAACATGATGTCACTCATTGAGGATGCCCCCATTTCTGCGGCAAACCTGTGTTTTTTTGCTCTAAAGTTCATACTTATTTTGCTTCGTTTAGTGCATCAAGGTATTGCATAGCTGTGGTTTCTAACCTAAAGCTCAACTTATCTATCATCATACTCAATAAATGATAGCCCACAAAAGCAATTACTCCTACAACAAGTCCTGCAGCCGATGTAATCATCTTTTCATACAATCCACCTGAAATTAAACCAATAGAAATATTATCAGCCAACGAAATGTTATAAAATATTTTAATCACCCCAGAAATTGTTCCAATAAAACCAAACATCGGTGCAATACCTGCAATAATACCAAGAGTAGCTGTGTTTTTTTCTAGTTTAGAAATCTCTAATCTGCCCGAGGCTTCCATTGCCGTTTCAATGTCTCTTAGTGGTTTTCCTAATCTGTTTATCCCTTTCAATAACATGTTTGATGCTGGATTAGATGTTGCCCTACAAATATTTTTTGCAGCATCTATATTTCCATTGTATATCATTTCTTTTATCTGCAGAAAAAAGTTATCATCAAATGAGGCTGCTTTTCTGATTGCAAAAAATCTTTCAAAAAAAACATAAAAGGTAATTAACGAAAGGATGCCAATTGGAACCATTATGTATCCGCCTTTCATAACCAAATCCAACAAAGACAATGAGTCTTCTTGGGGAGCCGTTTGTGCAGTTTGAGCAATTTTGCTCACTGTGTCGGTAGCAGTTGCTATTTGCAACAATATTGATGCTATAGTCATTATATTTTTTTGAGTTTAATAATTGTACTAAAGTAGTTTATCGCGGTCCATCAAATAATGTTTACAAATTCATTTTATAAACACTTAAATGTTAAGTTTATTGTATAAATAAAAAAAACAGCCGAGAATTAATTCCCGACTGCTCTTTCAACAAACAAGCAATTATTTTTTTACTCTGTCAATAAAACCTTTTGATTTACTACTTTTCCATTGCTAGTAAGTTTCACCAAATATGTTCCGTAAACAACGTTTGGAATTTCAAATGCTACTCTACCAGATTTGCCAGAGAAATTAGAAGTATAAATAGTTTTTCCTACTAAGTCTATTACTTCTATTGTTCCATTGCTTTGGCTTGGTATATTTACAAATACATTGCTATTAGCTGCATATACTCCCAATTCGTTTGCTGATTTGGCAATACTAGGTTTCTCAAAATGCAAGAAGAATCTGCTTCCACTGTTTCCAGCGCTTACTGTAGCAGTGTATGAACCTTTTGCTTTTAGATCAGTAAACGTTCCTAAGGTAGCATCCTCTAAGTAAACATTTTCATCTTTATCTTTTAGGTCGCTTAAGTTTAGTTTTATGTTCACTTCGCTTGCAGTTGGAGCAATAACTTGAACTGGAATGATTTGCTCTGCACTATATTTATCCAGGGCATTTATGGCAAGTGCTGTGTTGTCTGCACTTAAGGTAAATGCTAAAATATTTGTATTCATTGCGTTTAGCAATTTTTTAGCATCCACTTGTTCATCGTAGTTTTCTGTTGCTTCTGCATTTGTCATCACTACTGCTTCGTCTGTGTGCCCATTGCTGCTCACTTCCAACCTAATTAAACCTTCTGGCGCTGAAAAGAAATTTGCTGCCTGAGAAGTGGTTCTCATTGTATTATTAAAGTTTACAGTGCCCGATGGAGCTACAGATGGCTTAGCAAAAACAAAGAATGATTGTGAATGTCCAATTACTTCGCTGGCTAAAGCACCAGCTGGGTTATTTACCCATATACTTCCATTGTATGAAGCATAACTATTGCTAGCAGGATTCCAAATGTACAATACTGGAAGAATAGTAGAGGTGTTGGCAGTAGCAAAAGAGTTAAAATTAATTGGAGAAGGATAAGGATTACCTACTAAGTTTAATCCATTATCCGTGTATGTTACTGTTCTATTAATTGATCCGTTGTTTGCCATACCACTAATGTCTATTATTCTGGTGGAGGTAACTTTTGCAGAAAAACCTTGTCCTTTTGCTAGTGTAGTGCCTCCTGCTCCTGTCCAACCAGGGGTATTAGAGTTAGTGAGGGTTTCATCCCATGTCCATGTTGAAGGGAATGTAGATGGTTGAGTAAAGTTGGGATTGCTGTTGAACACATAATTTGCAGGACTTCCTACAACAGGTAAGTCATCGTTGTAGTTGCTAAAAACTGAGCCCACCATGTCTACAGGGCTGGCCAAATAGTGGTCTACACCGGCAGTGGCACTGGCAAGAACTACTCTTCTTTCTACATTTAAGTTTCCTGATAGAGAACCAGTATAACCTGTACTAAAGTTATTCACATAACCAGTCAAGGCAGCATCAGAAAGTAAGGTTAGGTTGTTGTTTGTGGTAACAACTCCTTGTTGCAAGTCTAATCCTCCAACTCTTGTTGCAGCTGTAATATTTACTCCTGCAGCGTTGTTTACCCTTAGGTTGTTAAATCTTACAGTGGTATTTATTGTTTGTGCTAAGGAACCGTTTAGAACTGTCCAACCCAAACCACCAACTGTATTATTAACAGTTTGCAAATACCTGCTTACAGACAACGTGTTGGCGGTATTAATGCTTAAAGTGGATCCGGTTGACATTATTAGACCTCTAATTTGCTCATTGCTGCTTACCACCGGGGCATTGGTTACTTGGCGTATCAATACCGATTTAGACGCATCTGGCACTGTTACCGATGTTGCATCGCCGTTTAACCAATTGCTTGAGTTGGTAAATGCTGTGCTTGCAGTGCCGGTCCACGTTAAACCCGGTGCAACGTTAATTCTTAATTCTTGCGCCACTGTATTAGGATCTGAAACATTTGCTTTGGCTTTTGCAATTCTAATCCATGCATACTCTCCAGGAGTTAATCCTGTTGCATACACATAAGAGTGGTTGCCTGCGGCTCCGGTGCTGTTGCATGCAATAGAAGGAGAGGTGGTGCAAGTACCTCCCGGTGCGTAATGTATAGAAACTAAAGTTCTTTGGATGTTTAAGCTGGCTGTGCTATTTGTTCCTGCCGCTGTTGTAACATGCAATTCGCCGCTAGCTGGCACTTGCACTCTTCTGTAAACATCTCTTTCTACTATTGCACATGGATTTCCTGCGCTAGCTGTTGAGCCAATTAGAGTTATATTTGTCCATGCTCCTGTTGAGTTTACGGCAATGTCTGAAGCACCACAAATTACATCTGTAAGGTTGTTACAAACAGTAAGCGTTGTTGGAAGGCTTGCAGGAGTGGTGCACAAACTAGTATTGTTGGTTGCAGTAACGGTGTAAGTGGTTGTTACAAATGGAACCGCCCAAACCTCAGTAACATTTTGGTTGGTGTAAGGTATGGTATAAGATGCATCAACATACAAATCTGTAGCAGGCGACCATAAATAAGTGGTATTGGCCTCACTATTGGATACTGTAAGTTTTCTTGCAACACCATTGCCATCGTTACAGATAGCATTAGGCCCTAAAGTTACGGCTACAGTTGGTCTTGGCTTAACGTTAATAACAAAGGTAGCCGTTGCATTATCAGTACAAGGTGCTGTTGCAAAGGCAGTCATGGTAAGGATAATGGTTCCAAAATCGGTAGGGTCGCATACATAGGTTGGCGTTAAGGTATTTTCATTAAGTAAAGTTCCATTTGCACTTGATCCAACTGCTGCGCTATAAGACCAACTAACAGAAGAATTATTAGCAGCACTTGCCCCTGAAACCGCTACAGATCCTGTTCCGCAACTTATAGCATGAGGAGCAGAGCCACTAACTACAGCTGTAGGTAATGATCCAACGCTTACATTGGTGGTGGATACTGCGTCTGAACAAGGTGAATTAGACACTGTTAAGGTTAATACAACAGTATTTCCTGCATCACCTGCAGCAGCGGTGTAGGTTGGTGCAAGCAGAGTAGATGTTGCATTTCCTCCGTTAAAACTTCCTGCTCCATTGTGCGTCCAAACTCTTGTTCCATTGCTTGAACTTGACCCTGTTACTGTAAATGTTCCATTCTGACAAATAGAACCATTACTGCCTGCAAAAGCAGTTGGAATAGCTTTTACAACTACTGAATGAGTAGCAGTTGCATTAGGGCAGGGTGCGTTAGATACTGTAAGTGTTAAGGTTCTTGTAAATCCACCATCACCGGCTGCTGCAACGTATGTAGGTGTTAATAATGTTGAAGTAGCACCTGGATTTCCTGTTCCATCATCGGCAAATTGTCCTGAGCCATTGTGCGTCCAAAGAATGGCACCATTGGTGGCTGTAGCCGAAGGTACCGTAGCTGTTCCATTCTGACAAATGGTTTGGCTTCCACCGGCAGAGGCGATAGGGGTTGCAGAAACATCTACTGAAACAGCATTAGATGTAACAGAAGGTGTGCAAGTGCCACTTATTACTACATCATAACTACCTGCATCTGCCACCAAAGGATTTGTTAATGTTAATGTATTAGTGCCCTGTCCAGAAAATATACCACCATTTGAAAGAGCTATTCCACTCTTTCTCCAAGAATATGTTAAGCCTGTTCCCGTGGCTGCAACAGTTATGGTTTGTGTGCCAGTACCTGTGCAGGTAGCTGTTGGAGCCGCAGGCTGGGTGATTATAGAAGGCGCTGTATTTACCGTTATAGTGGCTGTTGCGCCAGTAAAACCTGTAGTCCTAATACATCCATTGGCATCTGTAATAGATGTTAATGTATATGAAGTTGTGGAACTTGGCGATGGACCATTAAAAGGTGTGCCGCTCACTACATTGTTATAGGTGGTGCCGCCTATGATTAAAGAATATGGTCCAGTTCCCGTTGTTGCGGTAAATGTAAATTGATCTTGGTTACCTAAGCAAATAGTACTGCCAGAAATGCTGCCTTGAGGCAATGGATTTACACTTACTGTTATTGCACTTGATGTTACAGGAGATGGACAAGTTCCACTTATTACTACATTATAACTTCCTGCATCTGCCACCAAAGGGTTTGTTAAAGTTAATGCGTTAGTACCTTGACCAGAAAATACTCCTCCATTAGTAACTGCAACCCCACCTTTTCTCCAAGAATAGGTTAAGCCTGTTCCGGTGGCTGCAACAGTTAAAGTTTGTGTGCCGCTGCCATTGCAAGTTGCCGCTGGTATTGATGGTTGAGAGGTAATTGAAGGAGCTGTGTTTACCGTTAATGTGGCGCTTGCTCCTGTAATACCAGTTGTCCTAACACATCCATTGGCATCAGTAATAGATGTTAATGTATACGATGTTGTAGAAGTTGGCGATGGGCCATTAAACGCCGTACCGCTGACAACGCTGTTATAGGTGCTACCGCCTATGATTAAAGAATATGGTCCTGTTCCTGTAGTTGCAGTATATGTAAATTGACTTTGCCCTCCAAAACAAACAGTATTGCCTGAAATGCTTCCTTGTGGTGACGGATTTACTGAAACTGTAGCTGTTGCGCCAGTAAAACCTGTAGTCCTAATACATCCATTGGCATCGGTAATAGATGTTAATGTATATGGCGTTGTAGAAATTGGAGACGGACCATTAAAAGGTGTGCCGCTCACTACATTGTTATAGGTGGTGCCGCCTATGATTAAAGAATATGGTCCTGTTCCTGTAGTTGCTGTAAATGTAAATTGAGCTTGATTACCTAAGCAAATAGTACTACCAGAAATGCTGCCTTGCGGTGATGGATTTACAGTAATAGTTTTTGTTGTTGTTGTAATTCCGCATGAGCCACCACTTGTTGTTAAAGTAAGGGTAATGCTACCAGACTCTGAAGCACTTGCGAGATAAGTTGCTGTAGAAGGATTTGTTGCATTTGTCCATACACCTACTCCGCCTGTCCAAGTTCCGCCTGTTGCGCCACCGCCAACACTTCCGCCCATGGCAGCAGATGAAACTCCTTGACAAATTGTCAATGCTGTACCTGCATTTGCTGTAGGGCTTAGATTTACAGTAATAGTTTTAGTTGCTGTGGTAGTTCCGCATGAGCCACCACTTGTAGTAAGGGTAAGCGTGATGCTGCCCGACTCAGAGGCTCCGGCGGTGTAGGTTGCTGCGATAGGATTATTTGCGTTTGTCCAGCTACCAGCACCACCGCTCCAAGTGCCGCCGGTTGCACCACCTCCAACACTTCCGCCCATGGCAGAAGATGTCGCTCCTTGACAAATAGCTGTCAATGCTGCACCTGCAGTTGCTGTTGGATCGTTATAAGCTATACCGGTAACAACACTTGTCCAAGCGCTTCTGCATCCAGATGCTGTAGTTACAGCGCGTGCGTAAACGTTTGTAGTATTACCCACGATAACGGTAGGCGAATAGCTTAGCCCTGTTGAACCATTAGCCGTTACAGCATTGTTTGACCATTCTATAGTATTTCCAACACCAGGGTCTGCCACAGTAAAGGTAACTGTACCGTTACCTCCGCAACGTGTTTGGGAGGTTAATCCAGTTGGCACTCCCGGTGAAACACATATCTCATCGGCCCCAATGTCGGGAGGATTATTTCGGGAATCGGCTTCAAAATCAACACTATAGCCAGAAATAGTAAGACCAACATTTTCCACATCGCTTACATTTGTCTGATTGAGTTTTAAAAAATCTGCGGAACTGCCCGTGGTACTTAAAAATGAAGGAACAGAGGCAGAAGCTGCGGTAGTGGAAGCTCCATCGCGGGGATTTACCATATATATCTTATAGGCAGCTAAGGTCTGCTGCGGATTATTAAAAGTGGCAACAATACCTTCCACATAAATCAGGTTAGTCGCACTAGGAGTCCCTGCATAAAACATGTTGTTATTGGATGAAGTTGAGTAAGTCGAAAGACCTACACCTGCTCTCCTATAGGCTACTATACGGCCGTTGGCTCCAGCAGCAGTGCCGGTAACGCGAACTAGGTTATTGTTAAGGGTGAGGGTAGGATTGGTATTTGCATAAATACCTGAGGCGCCGAATGTTGAACCGCCTGTTAAATTATTGAGATAAATGGTGTTATAATAAACATTACAAACAGGTCCCGCTATGGCTGACGAAATATTTAAGCC
This sequence comes from uncultured Bacteroidota bacterium, assembly GCA_903842515.1. Taxonomy (GTDB): domain Bacteria; phylum Bacteroidota; class Bacteroidia; order UBA4408; family UBA4408; genus CAIMMJ01. The sequence continues at coordinate 11,045 of CAIMMJ010000246.1, forward strand.
AATAACAGCATTGGAGTTGGGGGATGCCGATGCACTTAAATTACCGATGCGGTTGTTGTAAATGTTATTAATAGTGGTTGGATCAGAGGTGTTGTTTGAGGCAAGTATCCCAGTGACCACTGCTGCAGCCGCAGTGCTAGTACTATTTAAATCAAAAATTTTATTTGCAAAAATGTTATGCTTAGCCAATGCTCCCGTTGCAGATATACCTGTAATAGATACAGAGGTTCCTGCGGTACTTATTGGGCCAATAGAATTGTTGTTAATATTAATGGTTGATGCTTGCCCGTGGGTATTACTAATTCCCGTTACTGTTCCTGTACCCGAAGTAGTAAGCCCGCCTATGGTATTGTTTATGACATTAACGGGTTGTACGCTCGAGCCAGAATTACCTATTGATATGCCGGTAATGTTTCCACTTGTGGTAATCAAATCTATATTATTTCCATTAATGGTGTTCACCACGCTTCCAATATTGGATAAATTAATTCCAATAACAGCACCACTTCCAGCCTGCCAGTTACCGAACGTGTTGTTGTTAATTTGTTTTGTGCTTGGGTCGGTACTATTTATACCCGTAATGGCGGAATTACCGCTGCAAACTATATTCCTGAAACTGTTGTTGTTATGGTCTATTCCAGCACTTGTGGCTGAAGATCCTGTGTGAGAAAATACGGTAATAGCGCCGTTTGCTGCAGATTTATTGAAGCTACCTACAATTGAATTATTGTTGAAGATATATCCGCCAAAAGAAGGCAAAGCATTAGGAGTAGAGAAAAATGTAATTGCTCCGCTAGTGTTTGCTGATAGATTGGTGAACGTATTGCCGTTCACATTCAGATTAAGGGGTGCAGCACAACTATAATAGGTATGCGCTCCTGTTCCGGCTGTGCTATGCACAATGCCCCTCACATCATTATTTTGAATAGTAAAAGTAGAAGCAGGTGCATTTCCAGATATCGTCACGCAATTCAAGTTACCGCTAGAAGCTACCGAAAATGTAACCAAATCAGTTGTTGCATTACCAAACAGATTGTTATTAATATTCAACGCAGCACTTACAGCCCCTGTGGATGAGATGCCTGTGAATGCACTTGCTGCGCCACTCAGTTGTACTCCGCTTATGCTGTTGTTGTTGATATTTAACGTATTAAATAACGCACTACTGCTAAATCCTGTGAAAGACCCAGAAGTGAAAATCCTGCTTATGGTATTGTTTTCAACACTAAGAACAGCGGTGGCAGGTGTTAATGAAGTTTGACCGAGAATGATACTGGTAAATGTATTAGAGGCAAGCGAATCAAGTGTATTGGACGAAATAGTATTACTGGTATTAGCGGTACCTAAAAAGCCGCTTACATTAATGCAGGTGATACCCGCTGGAGCCCGCCAGTTCCTGAAGGTGTTGTTGTTAATGATTTTTGATCCTCTATCGGTATTAATGATACCCGTAATGGTAGATGTGCCGCTGCAAACAATGTTTCTGAAATTGTTGTTGGTATAGGTAAATGTGCCAGCGGCATTTGCTAATGTTCTGGCTGTTCCTGGAGAATGATAGAAGATATTAACGTTTCCGCTTGCCACCGATTTTGTGAAGGTGCCCACAATGGAATTGTTATTGTAAACTTGCGTGCCATTTACCGGCATTGTATAATCGTTCCAGAAAAAGGTAATAGATCCGGAAGTGTTTACCGATAAATTGGTGAACGTATTGCCGCTAACGTTCAGATTACGAGGAGTTGTAGGAGATGGAATATCAAAATACCTGTGAGCCCCTGTGCCAGCTACATTGTGTACAATACCCCGCACGTTATTATTTTGAATATTTACTGGTGATGCAGAATTAGATATGGCTTCAAAATTTACACATCTAACAATTCCGCTTGAAGCTGCACTAAATGTTACCAAATTGCTCCCGGCTATGCCAAATTGGTTATTGTTTATATTTTGAGTAACAGCACCAGTGCTGCTCGATGCAATCCCGACAAAATCTCCTGAAGTGCTGGTTAAGGTTGTACCCCGCATAATATTGCCGTTTATATTTAGTGTTCCTGCTGCAAAGCTACTAGCAGTTATCCCGTAAAAATTTGCAGCGCTTTGGCAATTCAGCAAGGTATTATTGGTAATGTTTACAGTTACATTCGGCAGCGTTCCTTGGAGATTCTCATGACATATTCCTTGGAATGAATTGTATTGACCTGCAGCACCAGTCATGGTCATTGTTATAGTATTGTTTGTAATATTTTGAGCGTATGTATTGCTCCCATTTGATGGAGTTCCTG
>CAIMMJ010000247.1 GCA_903842515.1 uncultured Bacteroidota bacterium
ATTGGGCTTAAGAGAATTTGAGGGGCTACTAAGTAGATAATAATCTACCTCAAAAATCCGCTATCACGAATATCTTTATAAATGTCATTTAAATTTGTTGGAATAGAAAATAAGGTAAGACAATTTACGTCTAGCCCATTGTTTATTGCTAATTTCATCAAGGGAGGGTTGTTGCCAATGTATTCGCCAATACTTTCTATGTCTTGTTTAAACTCTATGTGAAGATCTATGTGTTGCTTTTGAATTAGCATTAGAATTTTAAATAGTTTGGCATAAACATAAATATATAATTTGTAGTTATAGCCATGAATTAAACCTCCAATTTTATGGTTGTTACCTTCCATTATTCCTAAAATAAGGTGGAGGCTTAAACTAATTTCGCCATACTTGTCTTTGGTGGTGTATAAATGCTCACTAATCATTCCGCTAATAGATTTTGCATCAAAATAAATATGCATAGTAGCGTAATGTTCGCCTTTCCATAATTCTATAAATTTAGAAATCTTGCTTTTTAGTTGTTCTCTTTTTTCTTCGGCAGTTTCTGTTTCTACCAATTCAAAATAAAGTCTGTTTGTCAAACTTACATCGTGTTTCAGCAGCCTTAAAATTAGTTTATCTTTTTCTGTATCGGGCAATAATTTTAATGCTGTTTTAAATTCTTGATCAAATGTCATACTTAGCTTTGTCTTTAATTATTACTATTTTTTTGCTCAAACAATATAATATCCTTTGGCAAAAATAAAATTTTATACTATAAATAGATAAATGATAATTGAAAGTAGATACAAGTCACAAATTTTAGGGTAAAAGAATGTTTGATTTAGTAGCATTTTTCCAAACTAAAAAGGACTGCATTTCTGCAACCCTTTCTAATAACTAATCAAATTTTATGGAGAAATTAACTGGCTTTGTTTGCCGCAAGTGCTTCCCTCACTTTCGTTTCCAATTCATCCATCAAATCCGGATTGTCCAGCAATGTTTGCTTGGCAGCATCTCGCCCCTGGCCAATTTTTGTTTCGGCATAACTGTACCAACTTCCAGCCTTTTTTATTACATTTAAATCAACTCCTAAATCTACTATTTCTCCTACTTTAGAAATACCTTCGCCATAGAGAATATCAAACTCTGATGACCTAAATGGTGGAGCAACTTTATTTTTTACAATTTTTACTCTTACTCTATTTCCGTTTACACTGTCGCCATCTTTTAGCTGACCAATTCTTCTAATGTCTAATCGCATAGAAGAATAAAACTTCAATGCATTACCACCCGTAGTAGTTTCGGGACTTCCAAACATAACACCTATTTTATCCCTTAGCTGATTAATAAAAATGCAGCAGCAATTTGTTTTGCTAATTGTTCCTGTGAGCTTCCTGAGCGCTTGAGACATTAATCTTGCCTGCAATCCCATTTTAGAATCACCCATTTCGCCTTCAATTTCACTCTTAGGAGTTAATGCCGCAACAGAGTCAATAACAATTATATCAATTGCACCGGAACGAATTAAATTTTCAGTAATTTCAAGTGCTTGCTCGCCATTGTCTGGTTGAGAGATCAATAAGTTTTCTGTATCAACCCCTAATTTGGCAGCATAAGAACGATCAAAAGCATGCTCTGCATCTATAAAAGCAGCTATACCGCCTTTCTTTTGTGCTTCGGCAATGGCGTGAAGTGTAAGTGTTGTTTTACCCGAAGATTCAGGACCATAAATTTCTATAATTCTACCTTTAGGATAGCCGCCTACACCAAGGCAACTGTCTAATGAGATAGATCCACTGCTAATTGTTTCCAATTCTTCAACAGGACTATCTCCCATTTTCATGATTGCACCTTTACCATAAGTTTTTTCAATCTTATCTAAGGTTAATTGCAATGCTTTAATTTTCTCCTTGTTGTTTTCGATTTGCTCTTTTGCTTCTTTGCTTTCTTTTGCCATTGTTGTAAATTTTATGATACAAATAAACTTATTCTATTGATTACTTTTTCAATTGTTGAAAATTATTTTTCGTTAATAACTTAAATGCAAAACTATGTATATAGATTTAAACTAAAAACATTTTTTGCAAGTATAGCATTAACTTATTGAAAATAAGCTAAATAAAAAAGCCCTGCAGGATGCAAGGCTTTTTGGGGTGGCTAATCGGTCTCGAACCGACGACCCTCGGTACCACAAACCGATGCTCTAACCAACTGAGCTATAGCCACCGTGTATTTTATTGGGATTGCAAAAGTAATCAACATTTTTACAAAACCAAAAAAATCTATTTTTCAGGTTCAACAATCAAGCTATCTCCTTCTGCTGGTTCAATACTATCTATTAAATCTATGGGATTGTTTTTGTTTGTATTTATGAATTTAATTTTTGATTTAAAACTTCTTGCATTCCCTTTTTGATCTATAACTTCTAAAACAAAATCGTGTAGTTTTTCATCTTGTGGAAATCTCTCATCCGGAACAATTGTTATTTTATTATTTTTTCCATCGTAACTGTATAAAACCCATTTGCCATCTACAGTGGGTATAATTTTTTTTATTCCCGACAAATTATCCCAAACTTTAAATGATATGGATTTGCCAACAACCAACATAGTTTTATTGGGTGTTTTTGCTAGCAAACTTATTGTTGGCCTAATGGTATCCACCATAACTGCGTATCTTCCAAATGACTTAATTGTTGTTGATATTCCACTATTTTTTTCATCCCACTCTCCGCCTTCAGAGTTTATTCTTCCACCGCCACCAATAGAAACTATTTCTACTTTTGATTTTAGTTTTGGGGGAATATTATTTAATTTAATAAATAAACTTATGGGTTTACTTAGTGGCACATACTCATAATGAATTTGATAAATTGGACTTAAAAAATTCTTGAGAGAATCTCGTTTGCTGTAAATAAATTCTACATCTTCAAAAAGACTACCTTTTGGAATATCTAATTGAATTTCCTTATTTTTAAAAGTGTTTTTTACATTAAAATAAAAAAAATCTGAAAACTTTTTTTCCTCCAAATTATTCTCTGGAATTAATACTTCTGAAGTTGATTTTATGTTGAACTTAAGTACTGACGTATTATTATAAACATCAGCAATTGAAATCGAAATCTCGTATGTTGAATCGTTAGAAAAGCTGTAAACACCTCTTGTTTTAGATGTTTTATAAAACGGCAAAGTATTTCCTGGTAATACAAAACACCGTTGAAACATTTCGCCGTGTAGTTTTTTTCTCGTAAAATCTATGTGGGCATTTATATTTTTTGTTTGGTCAAAAGGAAACTTCTCAATACTGGAAAAAAAAATACTTTCACCATTTATTGTTAGCTCATAAGAGTATAAACCATTTTTATTGGAACTAGCATTTTCCATATCAAAGCCTTGAATTCCAAAACCAATAACTCCATGAACCAAGATATCATTTTTTTCGATAATATAATTTCCATTAGATTTTTTTTTGACAGGGATTTTTAATGGAGCATTCTTTTTATTTATATGACTTGCCTCATTAATGGGGTAGATAATAATTTCGTTCAGCACAGGTTTTATGGAATCGCCTACGTAAAAACCATACAACAATGGATTAAGTGCCCATTCTGTTTTTGCATCTCTAATTTCGAAATGCAAATGCGGAGCCTCTGAACCGCCAGAATTTCCAGACAATCCAATAAACTGTCCTTTTTTTACCGGCAAAATACTTGGAGTTAACATTACATCTACATCAAACATTTGTGCTTGGTACTGTTTCTTTTTTAAATAAGAATTTACAGAATCGCAATACGATTGCAAGTGTGCATATACACTCACCAAACCATTAGGATGTGTTATATACAAAGCATTGCCATAACCATATGCAGAGACTTTAATTCTTGAAACATATCCATCTGCAACAGAAAAAACTTGTTTCCCTTCTTCTTGTTCCGTTCTAATATCTAGCCCTGAATGAAAATGATTGTTTCTTAATTCTCCAAAATTACCTGATAAATCCATAGGCAAATTCATTGGGTTTCTAAAAAAACTATTTTCTTGGCTTGGTTGCGCTAAAGCAGTATTTGTTCTTATTAAAATAAATAAGAAACAATAAAAACAAAAAAACAAACTATACTCTATGTTCTTCAATTACCTGTTGTTAAAAAAAGTTTTTCGAAATTAGCCACATTTGATAAACGATTTAATTGTTTGAAGTTTAATTATTAAAAATTAATAGTTAATAGAGTATCAACAGATAAAGTGTAATTTTAAAAAAAAATACTGATATTTACAAAGTGTAATATTGACATAATACTTGATTTAATAGGAAAAAACTAAATGGAAAGATTTGTTTGCATTCACGGACATTTTTATCAACCTCCCCGTGAAAATGCTTGGTTAGAAGTAATAGAACAGCAAGACAGTGCATATCCATTTCACGATTGGAACGAAAGAATTTCATTTGAATGCTATGGCACCAATGCCTATTCTAGAATATTAAACAACAAGGGTGAAATTATTGACATAGTAAATAACTACTCAAGAATGTCGTTTAATTTTGGCCCAACATTGTTGCATTGGATGAAAGAAAATGCACAAGATATTTACAAGGCAATTCTTGCAGCAGACAAACAAAGTATAAAATTAAACGAAGGTCATGGTTCTGCAGTTGCACAAGTATACAACCATATAATCTTACCTTTGGCCACAAAACGTGACAAAGAAACACAAGTAATTTGGGGCATAAAAGATTTTGAAAAACGTTTCGGTAGAAAGCCAAAAGGAATGTGGTTAGCCGAAACTGCTGTGGATTATGAAACACTGGAAGTTTTAGCTGAAAATGATATTGAGTTCACAATTTTAGCTCCTCGTCAAGCCAAGTCCGTTAAAAAAAATAATTCAGGAACATGGACGGATGTTTCAGGAGAAAAAATAGATACACGAAGACCTTACCTTTGTAAACTTCCTTCGGGAAAAACAATTTCTTTGTTTTTTTATAATGGTTCCGTATCGCAAGAAGTGGCATTTAAAGGAATCTTAAAAGATGGAAAAGCCTTTGCCGAAAAACTTTTGGATGTATTGGACGAAAACGCCGGTGAACCCCAACTTTCGCATATTGCAACAGATGGAGAAAGCTACGGACATCATCACTTACACGGTGACATGGCCTTGGCATTTTGCATGGATGTAATTGAAAAAAGTGGAAAGGCCAAATTGATAAATTACTCACATTATTTATCCAAGTTTCCACCACAATACGAGGTAGAAATTTTTGAAAACTCTTCGTGGTCTTGCGTTCATGGCATTGAACGTTGGCGTTCGGATTGTGGTTGCAACACAGGAGGAAACTTAGGTTGGAATCAACAATGGAGAGCACCACTTAGAGATGCACTGGATTGGCTTGCCGAAAAACTTAATAAGGTGTACGAAGAAGAAATGAAAAATTTTCACTCCCATCCATGGATACTTCGCAATGCTTATATTGATATTATTTTAGATAGAAATGAAGCTGCTGTAAATAATTTTATTTTTGATCAGTGCAAAATTCACTTAAACGATTTAGACAGAACAAAATTTTTGAGGTTGTTGGAAATGCAACGTCAGGTAATGCTAATGTACACAAGTTGTGCTTGGTTTTTTGATGAAGTAAGTGGAATAGAAACCATACAAGTTTTGCAGTATGCCGATAGAGCAATTCAATTGGCAGAAAGCGAAACATCTGAACGATTTACACAAGAATTTTTAGAGCATTTATTACGTGTAAAAAGCAATGTTGCTGAATACGAAAATGCTTCAAAATTACACGAAGAAAAAATCAGTCCATCACGACTTTCTCTTTCAAAAGTTGGAATGCACTATGCAGTATCCTCTTTGTTTGAAGAGTTTCCGGAAGTGATTGATATATGTAATTACAAAGCCGAAAGTGTAGAATATGAGAGATTAGAAGCAGGGATTTTTAAATTGGCAATTGGTAGAACAAAAGTTTATTCAAACATTACGTATAGCGAAAAAGAATTTTGTTTTGCTGTAATTTATTTAGGGCAAAATCATTTAATTGGAAACTCCTCTAATGAAATGGAAGCAGAAAAGTTTCAATCTATGAAAAATGAATTAATGGAGGCTTTTAATAATTCTATGATAGCTGATGTTATTGGAATTATGCAAACATATTTTGGTGCTGAAAAATTTTCGCTATGGAGTTTGTTCAAGGACGAACAAAGAAAAGTAATTCAACAAATAGTAAAAAAAGACATTAACCAAGCCGAGCAATCTTACAAAAAAATCTACAATCGAAACTACGATATTATGAATGTAATGAAGAATGCCGGAATACCAGTACCTCAATTGTTTTTGAATAATTTAGAAATGGTTATTAATTTAGAAATGAAGGATTTTTTTAGACAAGAAAAATCATTTACCTCCAAATTAGAAAAACTATCCAACGATGCTAAAAAATGGGAAATTAAACTAGATAAAGAAGAAATAGGATTTGCTGCTTCTCAAAAATTACTTCAAGTAATAGAAGAGTTAAGAACAAAAGCATTTGATTTACGATACATAGCATCGATCAACAGAGTGCTAAAAGTTTTAGAAAATTTAGAGATAAAACCAGACGTTTGGAAATCGCAAAACGGATTTTTTTATGTGTCAAAAAAACTTATCGAAGCACTAGAGAAATCAGAGTTAAGCATGCAACAAAAAAGCGATTACCTCAATCAACTTTATAAATTGGGCGATTACCTAAGAGTAAAAATTTAAATAAACGTAATATGAAAACAACAAACACCATTAAATTATTAATTGTGGCACTTATGTTAAAATTTAATCCACTTGCTGCACAACAGTCAAAAACAGCTCCTACCTGGAGTAACAACACAAATATCTATGAAGTAAATCTTCGCCAATACACAAAGGGTGGAAAATTTAGCGATTTTGCAAAAGAACTTCCTCGACTTAAAAAAATGGGTGTAGAATTACTTTGGTTAATGCCTATACATCCTGTGGGAGTAGAAGGAAGAAAAGGGAGCTTAGGAAGTTATTATGCAGTAAAAAATTACAAAGAAGTAAGTCCGGAATTTGGAACGATGGATGATTTTAAATCGTTGGTGAAAACTGCCCACGAAATGGGAATGAAAATAATTATTGATTGGGTTGCCAATCACACCTCTCCAGATAATGTTTGGGTAAAAGATCATCCAGAATTTTATATAAAAGATGACAAGGGAAAATTTGTTCCTCCAGTGCCAGATTGGTCCGATGTAATTGACTTAGATTACAACAACAAATCCATGAGAATTGCCATGATTGATGCCATGAATTTTTGGTTGAAAGAAACAGATTTAGACGGCTTTAGATGTGATGTTGCCGAAATGGTTCCAACCGATTTTTGGATAGATTGCAGAACTGAATTAGATAAAACAAAGAAAATTTTCTTCTTGGCAGAAGGCGGAATTCCAGAATTGCACAAAGCATTTGATATGACTTATAGCTGGAATGTTTACCACGCTTTTAAAGGATTTTTTAAGAAAGAAAAAACTATTGACGAAGTAAAAAAAATTATAGACAGCGAAAGAAAAGATTTTAAGCCAGAGGATTTAAGAATGTATTTTACTTCTAACCACGACGAAAATTCCTGGAATGCCACAGAGTTTGAGGCCTTTGGTAAAGCAAGTTCGGCAATGTCGGTGATTACATACACCTTAGGAGGGATGCCGCTAATATACAGCGGACAAGAATCAGCATTTGACCATCGTCTGCAATTTTTTGACAAAGACCCTATTGGTTGGGGCAATTACTCTCTCCTGGATTTTTACACAAAACTGGCAGCCATAAAAAAGAATAATCCGGCATTAGATGCAGGCAAAGATGGTGGTAATTTTGAATGGATAAATACCAACAATTCAAACCTTATTGCATACAAAAGAAAAAAGGGAAACAATGAAGTTATTACTGTTGTAAACATGAGTAATACAAAGCAGAAAATAAATACTACAGATCTTAATGTAAAAGAATTCAAAGATTTTTTAGCCGATGATAAATGTGGAATTTATGAACTTACAAATTATGAATTTTCTACAAAAGTTTCTCTAGAATTAAATGAATTTGGATATTTAATTTTGATAAAAAAATAACAATGAAATTCCCTAGCGTCAATCCAACATCTACTCCTACTTGGAAACAATTAGATGATTACTACCAAATAATAAAATCTAAGCATTTAAAGGAATGGTTCAGCCAAGACTCTTTAAGAGCCTCAAAAATGAGTGTAGAGTGGAATGATTTTTATTTTGATTTTTCTAAAAATAGAATTGATAAAACGGGAATTGATTTATTACTTGAACTCGCCAATAATTGCGGGTTAAAGCAGGCAATTGCATTAATGAAATCTGGCGAAAAAATAAATGCTACTGAACAAAGAGAAGTGCTTCATTTTGCATTGAGGGCTTCAAAAGAAAAGGAAATTTATGTAAACGGAAAAGATGTTGTGCCGGAAATTCATAGCGTGTTAAAACAAATGCAAACGTTTTCTAATGAAGTAATTTCTGGAAATTGGAAAGGCTATAGCGGAAAGCAAATTACTGATGTTGTTAACATAGGAATTGGCGGAAG
>CAIMMJ010000248.1 GCA_903842515.1 uncultured Bacteroidota bacterium
AATAGTATAAAATCCATTTATTCCAGCTGTGGCATTGTCTTTTATAACTTTAGAAACTCCCAAATCTAAATTATAAGTATATTCGGGTTTTAAGTTTGGATTTGGAACAATAACATTCCCTTTTACAGATTCAAAAACCTTACTTAAATCATCCACATTGGGAGCTCTAAAGCCACTTGAAATTAAACTGGTAATTCTCCATGAATTAGTAGGCATGTATACTAAACCAATGTTTCCACTTAAAGCAGAATTGCTTTGACTTACCTCGTTAAATGGAAATGGAAAAAAAGTTTTATCAATGAATTTAGAATTTAAATTTACTTTACTTAAGCGAACACCATCGTTTAAAATTAGTTTTTTATTAATTTCTAAACTGTGCGACACATATCCCGCAATTGATTGATAAGTGGAGCCACCATCAGGATATCTTGTATTTAATTTAAATGTTGTTCCTTCACTTATATCTGTTGACGTAGCATTAGACTTTACAGAATTATAACTTGCTTCTAAACCGTACCTAATTTCGTGTTTTAAAATTCTTTTTTCTAAATCAAAATTTACTGTTGCTATGTTTAAATTTTCTGTTCTAGAATTTAGTAAAATACTGTTTAATCTTCTATCGTTTCTGCTTTCTTCAATATTTTGATAGGCTAGTATTATTCTAAAACTATTAAACATTTTAGTTGCGGAAAGCACATTTAATGTGTAGGAGCTAAAAATTCTTTTTTGTGGGCCATAATACCATTCTGCAAATCTGGGCTTGGAATTTACTGTTTGTTGCAACCTTGCATAAAAAGGGATATTAGATGAATTGGAGAATTGGAAGTTTGCAACATGAGTAATTTTTTCGCTTTGTTTAAAAAGAAATTTTTGCAAAACATCATATTGCTTATAGCCGGATGTTTTTTGAATGTTTGAATTTGCATTAGAAATTACGGAGTCTCTTCCATTAATTCTTTGCACATAAAATTGTCTTTCTCCCCAATTTCCATAAAATGGATTTCTGCTTGCACCTTGTCTTAAATCACCAAAATCAGAATATGTTAAGCTGGTTAATGAAGCTAATTTTTTTCTCCCAAAATTAAAATCAACATGCCCTGTTTTTTCTTGGTTGGCAGTTGAATACCTTACAAAAGAATTGCCCGAAACCAATAGGATTGAATCCAAAGAGAGTTTGGGATTTTTGGTAAAAAAATGCATCACTCCACCTAGTGCATCGCTTCCATATATAACAGATCCCGGGCCAAAAATTAGTTCTGTTTTTTCTAATACAGTATTATCAATGGTTAGTACATTTTGCAGGTGTCCACCTCTGTAAATTGCGTTATTCATGCGAACTCCATCTACCACCAATAAAACTTTATTTGTTTCAAAACCTCTTATAACAGGGCTTCCGCCGCCGAGCTGACTTTTTTGAACAAAAATATTTCCTGTGCTTTGCAATAGATCTGCAGAGTTTTGTTGATTAAGGGTTGTAATTTCTTTAGATGAAATCACCTGGATATTTTGAGCAATATCTTTTCTTTTCTCCTCAAATTTATTTGCCGAAAACACAATTTCTTCTAACGAATATGATTTTTCATGGAGGTATACCTTGTAATTATTTTCAATTAGATATTTGTAAGGTATCTTTTTTTGGTAATAAGAAACATGATAAAAACTTATGCTATCACTCTCACTAAATTGACTAAGAGTTAATATGCCATTTTCATTTGTAACAAAGCAATTAGATTTAGTTAAGGTGCAAACTCTTACTCCACTTATAGGTTTTAATGAACTATAATCTATTGTTTGAAGAGATTGACTAAATAAAGTTATATGTACAGTAATTAAAAGGACTATAATAAAACATCCTTTCATTTACTATTTCCCAAATTGTTTAAGATGATGATCAATGTGTTTCCAAAACAAGTTATTCCACTCGGTTTTATTTAATTTGCCAAAAGACAAAGATTCTTTTCCATCAAAATAGGTTTCACCTAATTCTTGTGTTTTTTGTAGGTAGGAGATTAACCTTTGTTTTTCATAGTTAAAATCTCTTTCATCTGTAATTAAAAATGCTGGAGCAGTTTGGCTGTTTTTTTTATAAGGACCTTCGCCAACAATAGATTTCTTTAGAAAATATTTTAAGATAAATTTCATTACCGCAGGTGGAGCTTTGTGTTTGTTTTCATATACCATTTCATAGCTTACGCATACATGAGCAAGCATTTGTGCTACATTCATTTTTCCCCAAACAGGTTGGGTTAAATTAGTAAGCTTGTTTACTCTTTCAATTACATTAGTGGTTTCTTCTGCACTAAAAATATTAGGTAATGCCATAGGTTTTAAATTATTAAATCTTCTCCGATATCGGTTCTAAAATATTTTTTTGTGTAATTTATTTTTTCGATGTCGTGGTAAATTTTTTCTCTGGCTTGATTGATATCAGTGGCCAAAGAAGTTAGAGCCATTACCCTACCGCCATTTGTTGTTGTAAGCTTGTTATCGGTTTTTGTTCCTGCTTCAAAAATCAATGAATGTTCCACATTTTCTACTCCTGAAATAGGATAACCTTTTTCAAATGCGGCAGGATAACCACCCGAAGCTAATACAACGGTTAAGGATGTACGATTGTCTATATCTAAGACAGTTTCTCTTAAATTACTTGTTCCGCAATTTATAAGAAGTTTTAAAAAATCTGATTTTATTCGTGGCAAAACAGCTTCAGTTTCGGGGTCTCCCATCCTGCAATTGTACTCTATAACCTTTGGGTTGCCTTCGCAATTTATCAAACCAAAAAATATAAAACCTTTGTAAGAGATATTTTCATTTTTTAACCCCTTAATTGTTGGGTTTATAATTTGTTGAATTACTTTATCTGTAAAATTTTTATCGGCAAAGTAAACCGGAGAAACTGCGCCCATTCCGCCAGTATTAGGTCCGGTATCATTGTTGCCAATTCGCTTGTAATCTTTTGCTTCGGGCAAAATTACGTACGATTCGCCATCTGTAAGCACAAACATAGAAACTTCTGTTCCACTTAAAAATTCTTCAATCACAACCTGCGAAGATGATTCACCAAACTTTTTATCAAGAATCATTTCCCTTAATTCTTTTTTTGCTTCAATTAAATTATCAATAATTAAAACACCTTTGCCTGCTGCAGGTCCATCGGCTTTTAAAACGTAAGGAGGGCTAAGACTTTCTAAAAAAACATCTGATTCATTAATATTTAATTCGTTAAAAGTTTTATAAGCTGCAGTGGGAATTTTGTAATTGAGCATAAATTCCTTGCTAAAGGCTTTGCTTCCCTCTAATTGTGCACCAATTTTTCCTGGGCCAATAATTAATAAATCTTTTAATTCAATGTCTTTTTCCAAAAAATCTCTTATTCCATCTACAAGCGGAACTTCAGGGCCAATAAGTATTAATTCTATTTTGTTTTGTTTGCAAAAGTGCGAAATTCCTTCAAAATCATTTTCTTGTAGGTTTACGTTTTCGGCAATTTTTGCAGTGCCACCATTTCCGGGTGCAACAAATAAGGTAGTTAGTAAATTACTTTTTTTTATGGCATGTGCAAAAGCACTTTCTCTGCCTCCGGAGCCAATAATTAATACGTTCATTTTTATTTTCTATCAAATAGTAACCGCTTTCCTCTGCTGTTTTCGTTTAGTGTTCCATTATTGTAAGCATGGTTACCATTTACAAAAGTATGCATCACTTTAGATTTAAATTCTTGACCTTCAAATGGACTCCAGCCACTTTTATAGAGGACATTGGATTTGTTTACCACCCAAGGATTATTTAAATCTACAAGTGCTAAATCTGCATAAAAACCTTGTTTAATAAACCCTCTTTTTTCAATTGCAAACAGTTCAGCTACTTTGTGCGACATTTTATCTGCAATTTTTTCCAGACTAATTTTTTGTTGGTGGTGCAATTCCAGCATGGCCACTAAGGCGTGTTGTACTAATGGTCCACCGCTTGGACAATTGAGATAATCTCTTGACTTTTCTTCAATGGTGTGAGGTGCATGATCTGTTGCAACTACGTCAATAGTATCATCAATTACTGCAGTAAGAATTGCATCTCTATCGCTTTCGTCTTTTACTGCAGGATTCCATTTTATAAATCCTTTTTTTGTTTGGTAGTCTTTTTTTGAAAACCATAAATGATGAATGCAAGCTTCGGAAGTTATTTTTTTATCTTTTAATGGAATTTTATTGGTGAACAATTCTAATTCCTCTTTTGTGCTTATGTGCAAAATATGTAACCTTGTATTGTGTTTTTGTGCCAAATTAGCGGCAAAGGAGGAGGATTTGAAGCATGCTTCACGGCTTCTAATTTCTGGATGAAATTCAAACGGAATAGCATTTCCGAATCTTATTTTAAAAAGTTCTAAATTGTTTTTTATCAAAGGATCGTCTTCGCAATGGGTAGCAATTAGCATTTTACTTTCTCGGAATATTGCTTCTAAACTTTCTTTGTTATCTACCAGCATGTCGCCGGTTGATGAACCCATAAATATTTTTATTCCGCAAACATTTTTGGGGTCTGTTTCTAAAACATCTTTTAAGTTGGTATTAGATGTCCCCATAAAAAAGGAATAATTTGCAAAAGATTTTTCTGCAGCTATAGCGTACTTATGTTCTAAAAGGTCTTTTGTTAGTGCACTTGGAACTGTGTTTGGCATTTCCATAAAGGAGGTTATTCCTCCGGCAACTGCTGCTCTTGATTCTGTATAAATATCGCCTTTGTGAGTTAGGCCAGGTTCTCTAAAATGAACTTGGTCGTCTATAATTCCCGGAAAAATATGAAGTCCAGTAGCATCTATTTCCTGTGCCTTTCCAATATAACTTCCATTGGGAATAATATCTTTGATAAATTCACCGTCAATTATTACATCATTTTTTGATATTTTTCCTTCATTTACAACAAGTCCATTTTTTATTAACGTAAGCATTTTATTTTAGAAGCTTTAAGTATTCTGTTTTAATTTTCTTTAAATCGTAATCCAATTTTTTGCTGTATAAATCATCGTATTCAAACTGTTTAGTTTTTGAGCTAAAAACAATTATTGCAATGGGTTCTTTAAAAATCTTAGCATCAAGTTTTTCTTGCTCTCTATAAAATGTAATATCGGCAGGAAAGATATATGCAGTGTTTAAATCAGTAGGAATTTTTGTATCTATACTAAGAATTTTGGAGTAAAATCCTTTACGAGAAATTATAATTTTATATTTCTTTTGAAAACCTAGTCTAAATTTACATTTCCCCTTTTCATCGGCAAAAATTGCTTTTATCAATGCTCCTTTATCATCATAAATTCTGAATAATACAACTGGAACAAATGCAGTAGAGATTTTTCCTTTTTCTTTGATTGGCTCAGTTACTTCGCACTGCATTTCTAAGTAATGAATTTTATCGTCTTGTGTAAATCCTTCAGGCAACTTCCCCTCTTGTTCCTCGTCGTCCTCGTCAACATTTTTGGATGAATTGCCTTTCTTTGCCTGCGAATATGAATAGTTATCAATGGCACTTATAAAAAATAAGAGCAGTAGAATCAAATAAAAAGCGTTCGTTTTCTTCATTGTTTTTATTTATTGATAACAATCTTACTAAAAATTGCTTATGTATCCAAAAAATAATTTGCTAAAAAAAATTTTAGTAAAATTTATAACTACAAAATAGGCAAAAATATTTTAAAGGAGAATTCTATGTAAGCCATAGTTGTACTCTTTAAAAATAGCATTTTCTATTGTCTTTAAGTCATTTTTGTTGGATACAAAATCAATGCTACTTACATCGAGCAAGAGTATTCTTGTTTTTTCTGTTTTAGAAAACTGTTCAAAAAAGTTTATGTACCCTTTTTGAATGTTAATTAAATAGTCTGCTTTTATATTTTGTTCGTACTCCCTACCTCGTTTTTTTATGTTGCTCAGCAATACCTCAATATCTACATATAGATATACCAATAAATCTGGAATTCTTATATTGGAAATTACAATATTAAAAAACTCTTGATACAATTTTAATTCATCAGCAGGTAAGTTTGCCTGTGCAAATATTAAACACTTATATATAAAATAATCAGAAAATATTTGTTGCTCAAACAATGAATTTTGTGGGGTTTCAGTTTTTAATTGTTGGTACCTTTCTGCTAAAAAAGATAGTTCTAGGGGGAAAGAATATTTTTCGGGATTGTTGTAAAACTTGGGCAAGAAAGAGTTGTCTTCAAATTGTTCTAAAATTAATTTGCTAGACGTTTCATTGGCCAATAGTTTTGTAAGAGAAGTTTTTCCTGCTCCAATATTTCCCTCAATAGCAATAAAAGGATACAACATTACGAAAGTTGTTTTTTTCTTTGCATTCCAAATTCCAATATCCTATCTATAAAATCATAAGGAGTATAACCTTGAATTGCTGTTTGATGAAATATACAAGTTGCGGGTGTCATTCCCGGCAATGAATTTACTTCTATAAAAATTACTTCTACTTTTTTATTTTCAAATATTCTTACAAATGCATCTATTCTTGCATAGCCCTGTATGTTTAAAACTCTAGCCGCTTTTTCAATCTCTAGTTTAACAATGTTAGAGTATTTTTGCCTTTGCTCATCGTTTGAATCGTACCTTGCAGGAGTTATATTTTGTCCCTGACCTGCTAAAAATTTCTCTTCTAAGCTTAGTATTTCTCCTTCAGACAAAGCTTCCGATGCTTCAAATATTTCGTATTCTATTTCGTTTTTAGAGTTGTATTTTGTGAGAAGGCCAATGGTAATTTCTATAAAATGTTTTGCACCTTTTTTTGAAATTAATTCTTCAACTAAAAACTCTTTTTTTATTGGAAATTCCTCATTAAGTTTTACTTTTAGCAAGCCAGCTTCATTAACCAAAAGCTCCTCTTGTTGCCTAAAAATTAATTGGGCAAATGCAATTAATTCTGCTCTGTTTTTTATTTTTCTTACAGCACTGCTACAACCATCATCAACTGGTTTTGCAATAAATGGATAACTTAATTCTTGTTCTAGTTGATCAACTACTGCAGAATGATTTTCTTGCCAATCTTTGCCGGAAACCTTTGCATGCTTAGCACACAAAAATCCATTTTTTATTAATATTTCGTTGGTTTCAAATTTGTTTATTGTAATTCCTGCACTGTCTTCCCTAGAACCATTATAAGGCAAACCTACTTTTTCTAATTCATGTTGTAATGCTCCGTCTTCTCCGGGTCTTCCATGCAAGGCAATAAAAACGGAATCAAAAGATTTTCCTAACTCATCAAATGAAATTGGTTTTGGAAACTCTGTCAATTTTTTTCCAATAAATTTTTCAGATACATTTTTACATTCCTCCATTATTTTTTTGGTGATGGGATGTTTTTCCAAATTGTTTAATTTTTCTTTAATGTCATCAGCATTGTCTTTTAACATTAAGTTTATTGGAATTTCATGCAAGCTAAATTCATTTTCATTACCGCTCAAGAAAATGGGTATTGGATAATATTTAGAGGAGGAGGAAAGTTTTTCATAAATATTTCTGCCGCTCTCTACGGATATATGTCGCTCAGAAGAATAACCACCTAGTATTACCGCTACTTTCTTTTTATTGGTATTTTCTTCTCTTTCTAATTTTATTAGTGATTCTAATTTTAGAATTGTGTTTTTGTAGCTAACCGGACTTTTGCTTTGTAAAAATCTTTTCTCTAATGATTTAGATATAATATAGGTTAGAAATTGTGATGGGTTTAATCCTATTTCTGCTGCTTGATGAAAGAAGAATGAAGAAGGCATCATTCCACTTGTAGTATTTGGGTCGTTAAGAAATATTTTGCCCTCATCGCTTATGAATCCATCAATTCTGGCATACACGTCAAATGCAAAAAATTTAAATAATTTCTCACATTCTTTTCTAATGTTTTCAATTTTTGAAGTTTCTATATTTATGGGTGTAACTTTTCGTGAAAGCCCTGGCAAATATTTAGAACGGTAATCAAAAAGTTGAGTGGATTTTACAATTTCTGTTGGTGGCAGTGCTATGGGATGATTACTATTATTAATATCCTCGATTACTATACAAGAAAATTCTTTTCCTTTTACAAACGCTTCTATCAATACTTTTTGTTCTCCATCAAATGCAATAAGCTCTATGATGGAATTATTTTTATCAAACTGTTCTTCCAATTGAAACAACAACTCCTCAGGATGATAAATTTCTTTTTCTAGGCTATTGGTTTTTAATAAAAGTGGCAAACCAATTCCTTCTCTTATATCCGAACAAAGCCTTACCCACTCTGCTTTTTTTGCATACTCTAATTGTTGCCAAGTAGTTTTATCTATTTTTCTAACAAAAAAACTTTTTTCTACTGCCGCAATAAATTCATCTTCTTTATTTATTATAGAAACTCCAATAGATGAGCCTTGAGTGGCAGACTTTATTACCATGGGAAAGCCAATTTTTGTTTTGGCTAAATCTAAAATCTCACGTTTAGAATTATCAAACTCGTTTTTACTTTCTATTACAATATATTCTGGACTATTAAATCCAGTAGCTGTCATTAATTTTTTTTGAATTGTTTTATCAATTCCTATGCACGAAGAAAAAATTCCACTCCCACTGTAAGGGATATTTAAATATTCAAACAATCCTTGAATTTTTCCATCTTCGCCGTAAGGTCCGTGTAAACATAAAAATGCAAAATCTATAATTTCTTTTAGCTCAGTGGCAGATAATACTTTGCCAATTTTAGCTACCATTTCAAGATGTTTATTATTGTTAGCAGGGAAAAGTGATTCTTGATAAATTTGAAACTCGTTTTTGCTTTCAGTTAAAAATTCTACGGGTGGAAAAAAATCTCTAATACTTCCTTTGTATATTAATTGCCAGTTGAGCAAAACAAAGTTTCCAAACGAATCAATAAAAATTGGTACGGCCTCAAAAATACTTTTGTTGAGGTTGTCGTAAACAGTTCTGCCTCCTGCAAAAGATACTTCTCTTTCTCGTGATTGTCCACCAAAAAATATTCCTATTTTAATTTTCATTTGATTGTACGTTGTTCCAAATTGATTTTTTCAAAAATAGAGAAATTAACTGGCTCTAAAATTGAATTGCATTTTGTTTTGTGAACAAATTATTAAACACAATTAGTGAGGCTTCAAATTCTTAGAAACTTTTTTCAATTGCTATTAACCACCTAAATTTAAAGTTTTGTTCTTCCACAAATGGAGCATTGCTCAAATAAAATGGAGAATCAAATCGTATGGTTAACGGCTCTGTTTTATCTAATACCCACCACTTATTAATTGTTAGGCTTATTCCTGCTCCTGCATCGGCTCTGGCAAACAAATAATCTATCTTATTTCCTTTTTTAGAATAATTTACTACCCCGGCATCTGCAAATAAATAGGGGTCTATAGCGAGGTATCGTGCAAACTTTTGACGGTAAAAGTGTGTGAGTTTTGCAAAGGACCATTCTGCATTGATAGAAGATCCTGTATTTGTTCTAAATACTGTAACTTGCCCTTTGTCATCTACTAATTCTGTTGGAGCTAAGTAGCCAACATATCCTCTTAAATTAAGTCCGCCACCCAACTGAAAATTTCCTGGAGCATTGTTCAAGGTCATCCAGTTATACGGCACAAATCCGCCACTTCTGGTAAATTTATTTTCTGCCATTTCTTCAGGATTTGCTCCGCCCAAATACAACATCGATTCTAGTGGAGTTGCCCCGAATCCTATACGTGTAAAAACTCTTGTTCTAAAATCTGAAAATCTAAATTGTATATTTTCTTTGTAGGTTGCTTCAAAATAATTGTAGCTGCTAGGGTAGATTGCCGAACGTAAATTTAAGTTCAAAGAGTAATAAAATCTGTTCTTGTTTTTTTCGAAATTTATTCCAGCATTCAAACTATTGTTCCATAAGTCTTGAATCCAAAAATTATTTCCTGCCAAATATGAAACTCCTGCTATTCCGTTTCTTCTGAACGATTTGAGAAATCCATAAACAGAAATATTTTTCCCTAATATTTCTTTGCTAATACCTGCTTGATAGAGTTCTAATCCATCCAGCCTTCTGCTTTTTAAAGTAATAGAAACAAGTTTGCTATAGTCTATTGGTGTAGAATATAAAAAGTTGTATGAAAACATTTCAGATGAATTTCCTTTTAATTGATTGGTAAAATCATCTTGCGTAAAAACTTTGGTGTTGTACCATACACTAAACGAAAATTTATGAGTTAATTCAGAATAATTTCCTTCACTGTGCAAGCCCACTTTAAATCCATCAATTGCATTGTACCATAAATCAGGTCTTATATAAACGTTGTAATTTTGGTAATCTGTGGCGTTTTTAATTCTGTGATCAAAATTAAATTTAACAGGGCATTTGCTTTGATTGTTAAGTTGATTTATATCTGCTAATCTCTTAGTAGTATCTATGGTTACATTTTTTAGTTTTTCATCCAATAAAATTTCTGCTGTATAATTTTTATTGAGCAAATCCCAACCTGTCCATTTTGGTAGTACGGTATAATTTGTTTGTTTAACAAACCATTGGTTGGGAATATGGTATCCTTTAAGAGTCCCTGAATTTGTTTGAGCCACAAAGTCAATTGGCATTTGCATTCCGCCCTTTCTTCTAAAGTTGATGTGGTATTTAAACTTACCGTTTTCTTTTCCTTTGTATTTTATTTTTCCAACGGAATAATCTAACGTTTTATTTGTTTCTATCCACTGATCAAAAAACCAATTTAAATCTACTTTAGAGGTTTGAATAAATGCATCTCTCATGTCTTCAATGTAAGGATGTGCTATGTACCACTTATTAAAATAAGCTTTCATACATTTTAAAAAAAGTTCATCGCCTAATACATATTGCAAATTAAACAACATGGTAGAAGTTTTGTAATATACTTGTCTGTATCCTCCGCCATGCCCCAATGCTCCATTAAATCCATCGCTATGTGTATTTATTAAAACCGGCTCATTTTTTTGAGCACCTCCCAAATAGGCATTAAATGTTCTTTGGTTTCTAACTAAATTTTGTTCTTTAAATTTTTTGCGGTACCAATTTGTTTCAGGATTTTCTGTTGTAACTCTTCCTTCTATTTTTTCTAAAGACCACGTAGTTAAAAACTGAGTAAATCCTTCGTCAAGCATGGCTCTGTAGGTTTCGTTGTTGCCCACCATTCCAAAAAACCAGTTGTGTCCAACTTCGTGTGCCAGCAATGATCTGTAATCTGGATCTCTACCACCGTCTAAAGTTAACATAGGGTATTCCATGCCATCTCTGGCATCGGCAACTACCATTTTATTGTAGATGTATTCGCCAAAATCTTTGGAATATACTTCAATTACTTTTGCCGTAAAATCAGCGGCGTTTTGCCATCCGCTGCAATGGCCTTCTTGAGCTAGAGCAACAACCTGAACATCTTTGTAAGATGCTTCGCCAATCCTATACGTTGGGTCGGCTGTAAAGGCAAAGTCGTGAACATTTTCGGCATGGTATTTCCATGTTTTTTTTTCGTTGGCATTGTATGGAATTATAATAGACGGAGAACTTCCCCAAGGTTTATCTTTAAAGTTTTTTATGTCTAATTTTTCTCTCAGCTCTTTTGATAAAACTTCTTCTTTGTTTAATAAAAAGCCAGTGGCTTCTACAATAAAATTTGAAGAGAAAGTAAGTGCTACATCAAAAGTTCCAAAGTCTCCGTAAAATTCTTTTCCTAAATGTTGGTCGGTTGTCCAACCAAACTTTCTATCGTAAACAGATATTCTTGGATACCAGTGAACACCGTCGTAATGTTTGTTCCCCCATGCATCAAACAATTTCATTCTTCTTCTTCCACTTCCTGCTGCGTCAAAGTAAGTTTTAAAATTAATTTCAAAAGAAACAGTTGATTGAGGTAAAAGTGGTTCACTTAAAAAAACTTTTAGTATGGTATTGTCTAATTCTGTTTTTGCTTCTTGCCCGGAGCCATTTATTTTTATGGATTCTATAGCTGTGCCTTTTTGAATTTTTTCGTATTTTCCATATCTAATTTTTTCGCCATTGCTCAGTGAAAGTTGGTCTAAGTAGGAGCCAGGTTGAAAGGCATTTTGACTCAATCTAAAATAAACAAAATATAAGGTATCAGGTGAATTATTGGTGTAATTTAAAATTTCGCTACCAGAAATGATATCTGTTTTTTCGTCAATTTCTGCTACTATTTTATAATAAACATCCTGCTGCCAATAGCCCTTATCGGTAAGCGATTTTCTGTTTTTCCAGTAATGTGGATTGTCTTTAGCAGTATAAGTATCTGGTGGCAATTTGGGATTAAACTGAGCAAAAATTACTGAGTTAAAAGCAACAATAAATGATAAAATAATATAGATTTTTTTCATGAAATAATTTGATTCAAATTTAGTGTTTAAACTTATGGAATACATTTAAACAAAAAAAATATTGCTAGTTATAATTTAACCAGAACTCAATTATTCCAATACTTCCAAATCATAAACTAAAATGGCGTATGGCTCAATTTGCTCGGTTCCGGTGAGTCCAAAAGCAAGATGTGGAGGAAGAATTACATAAGCCTTTTCTCCTTTTCCCATTTTTTGAATTACTTCGTGAATTCCTGATTCTAGGTTGTCTTTTTCTACTTTAAATTTTACTTTTTGAATTTGATTTTTATCAAAAATTACTTTGCCTTCTAAAGTTTGAAGGCTAAATTTTATGGAAACACTTTCGTTAGATTTTATTCGGGGCTTGTTGTTCTTTTGATAGATAAAGTAAGTTAGGCCGGTTCCTGTTTTGTCTACTTTCCAATTTCTTCTTTTGATGTAAGCATCAATAAGTAATTTATCTTCGGAAACAATTTTTTTATTTGCTTGCTGCAACGTTTCTTTAATTATGGCATCAGGAATTTCTTTTGGCTTTTCTTTGCAAGAAAAAACAACAACTAAAGTAACTAAGCTACACAGTACTTTCCAGTTCATCTTTATACAATTTTATTGCACTAACAAATTCCGAAATTACCTCGTCCATTCCTTTTTTTACGTTTGCACCCGAAGCATTTTTGTGCCCTCCACCCTTAAAATATTTTCTTGCAAAACTATTTACATCAAAACTACCTTTGGACCTGAATGATATTTTTACTTCGCCTTCTCTTTCAACAAAAAATACCGAAAGTACAATGTTTTCTATACTTAATCCATAATTTACAAATCCTTCGGTATCTCCTTTCTTTACTTCAAACTGTGCTTGTTCGGCCGCATTTAACGAAAGAAAAACAGTTCTGTAATCGCTTAACACCTCTAGTTTTTCATGTAATAATTTACCCAGTAGTCGTAATCTGTTTTCGGAATTTGTATCATAAATATTTCCGTGAATTTTACTTTTATCCACACCAGTATCTATAAGTTCGCCAACAATTCTGTGTGTTGTGCCGGTGCAAGAATCAAATCTAAACGAGCCGGTATCGGTCATAATTCCGGTGTATAAACTTTCTGCAATATCTTTGTTTAAATAGTTCTTCCACCCCAATTGTTCGGCAAAATCAAATACCATTTGACAAGTGGAGCTTGCCGAAACATCGGATAAAATTAAATTGGCGTAATCATCGGGCTGCAAATGATGGTCTAGTGTAATTTTTATTGCTTTGCTGTTCCTTAAGCTTGCTTCTAAATCATTTATTCGGGCAGGTGTATTAAAATCTAATGAAATAATTAAATCGGCATTTAAAATTAATTCGTTTGCTTTTTTTAAATGTTGTTCTGCATTCATTAATTTTTTTGAATGTGGAATCCATTTTAAAAAATCGGGTTGGGCATTGGGCAATATCATTTTTACTGCCTCCTCTTTTTTTAATTGAATTAAGAAACCGTAAAGGCCTGTTATTGAACCTATGGCATCGCCATCTGGATTGAAGTGGGTGAGAAGAACTATGTTGTTCGATTGTTTTATGAGCTTTTCTGCTTCTATTATTGTGTCTTTTTGTAGCATACTTTCAAAGGTAAATTAATTTGATTGGAATAAAAATCTTAACGATTTCTATCCTTTATTCTTACAACTTCTTAACTATAAATTTATAGCATACTGCAATACAAATGTTCTCATGGGCTGAATATCTGCAGGTCGTCCCATCAATTCTATGTTAAATAAATTATTTACAATAAAAGAAATTTTTTGACCTTGATTTACTTTATATGAAAATCTAAAATCGCAAATTGTTTTACCGGTATTGTGAATTTTTCTGTACTCTTTTAATCCGTTTACAATGTATACTCCTGTGTTTAATCCCGGCACTAAATCCGATAACACTGGTTCCTGAAAGGCCCTGTCTATGTTTTGCATAAAGCTTTGGTACCTTACCGAATAGCCCACAGAAAATTTACCATAGTCTAATTGTATATCGCTTTTTATGTTGTGTCTGTTTCTGTATTTTAAAACATTGCTGCTATCTGTACCCGAAAAAATATAAACAGAATCTTTGTTTAAGGTTATGGGATTTATATAGGTGTATCCGCTTAAAAGTGTGATGCCTAATTTCCCTATTTTACCTGTTCCATTTAAAGAAATATCTGTTCCGCTTACTCTTGTATTTCCAACGTTCACAGATTTAAATCCTGCATACTGAATATAAGTAAATAGAGTTGGTTTTTTTATTGTTTCGGGAATGTAATATCCAAAATTATATTCAATTGTATTTTGATATTCACTTAAAAAATAGGCAGCATCTAAATAACCAAAAAAGTTTCCAATTTTAAAACCTTGTTTAAATCCTACCTCTGCATTATAACCTGTTTCGGGCAGAATTGTGGGGTTAGGAAAAACAGTTAAACCACCAACGCTGGTGGCCACAAATTTTTCTGCAACAGTTGGATACCTGTATCCTTGACCCAATGATGTTCTTAAATACGTTTGCTCAAACAGTTGATAGGTGGCACCGGCCCTAAACACCGGGCGTAATTTTGTGGGAGTAGTATAAATAACTTTGTCTCTCCAAATCAATGTAAAATCCGATTTGTTTTCTAGTCCATTTAAACTAAAATATTCGCCTCTTCCTCCAAGGCTTAAACTTAATCTTTTAAAATTTTTATCCACCTGAAAATAAACAGCAGCATTATTTCCACTGTGATTTCCGTACAATGAATCAGAATAAACATTTGTTTTGGTATAAACTATTCCGGCATTAACGATTAAGGAGGTACGAATAATCTTTTGAAAAACATATTCGTTGTAGCTTACGGTTGATTTTGAATCTTGCTGAGTATCGTTAGTGTTGTTGGTAATAAAAATTCTCGATCTTAAAATATGTTTTACATTGCCTTTGGTATACCACTTTATATAGGGGTCTATGTTTGCCCTGTAGGTGGTGTAATTGCTCATAGAGCCTGGCAGTGGTTTTAGTGCACCAGAATCTTTGTCGTTCCATAAAATAAATAGAGCACCTTTACTTACTTGCGAATTACCATTTATTCCTGCCGATAACCCTTCTACTTTCTGAAATCTATACCTTGTGTTAAAATTAAACCTTAGCCTTTGTTCTTTTTCTCCTTGTCTGTAACCTTCGTCGTTAAATAAATTACTCCCCAATACCAAGTCGAAGTTTTTAATTTTTCTGCCGTGATAAAAACTTACACCATTGCTGGTAGGATTAGCATTTGGCCACCATTTTGTGGCGCTTCTTAAGGGATTATCGTAAACGCTGTGGAAAGTAGTTATTTTAGTTTCCGGCTTATCTTTGGCATAGCCGGTTCTTACATTAATAACACCATTAAGAGCAGAAGAACCATAGAGTGCAGAGCTTGCACCTTTTAAAACTTCTACTTGCTCAATGTTTTCTACAGGCAAATAGCTAAATTTAATATCGCCCGCATCTCCTGCCAATAATGGTAAATCGTCTACCAGCATCATCACTCTGCTGCCGGCACCGTAGCTAAAACCACTTCCTCCTCGTATGCTCACCTGTCCGTCTATTACATTCACACCCGGCACTTGGTCTATTATTGTTTCTAGATTTACCGTGTTTTTATTCTCAATTAATGCAGGTTTAATTATCTCAATAGATACCGGAACCCTAGAAATATTTTGCTCGTAACGTCCGGCCGAAATAATTACACCGTCTAATTGCCGTGAACTTTTGTTTAATTTTATTTCACGGATTGTTTTTAGTTCGGCTGCGCTAATTGTATCGGAATAATTTTGGTAGCCAATGTATTTTATAGCCATAATATATTGGGGGGCTTCTACATTAATTTCAAAGAGTCCCTCAAGGTTGGTAGAGCTAATTTTTCCGTTGCAAGTAACAACAGCACCGGGCAAAGCATCTAAATTTTCTGCGTCGCTCACCTTGATTTTTATGCCTAAATTTTGGGCCGAAACAGTACTTGTACTAATAATAGCAAGTAGAGCAAAAAAGAGTAGTTTTTTCATTACAATATTTGGCACTAAGTAACAAAAATTATCAAACTAAAGAAAAGTACTTTAAAAAGAGAATCCCCAAAAACAATACATAATCATTTGTTTTTGCGTTATTAAAAATCTATCAATTATATTTGAACAAAATATTTAAAACAACCAATGGGCTTTTGGGGCAAACTCGCAAGTTTTTTTCTTAGAAATAGAGGCTTAATAATTTTTGTTTTTGCATTTCTTACTTTGTTTTTGGCTTATTTTGCCACCAAGGTCAGTATTTCCTACGAATTTGCAAAACTCTTGCCAGACGATGACTCTACTCTGATAACGTATAAAAAGTTCAAAGAAAAGTTTGGAGAAGATGGCGCTGTAATGGTAATGGGGGTAGAAGACAAATCCTTTTTTGAACTGGAAAAATTTAACGACTGGGGAGCCCTAGCAAAAGAAATAAAATCTATCAATGGAATTCAGGAAGTTGTTTGTGCCAACAGAATTTTCTCTCTCCAAAAAAACGATTCTTTGGGTAAGTTTCAGTTCAGTGCATTAATCAAACGCAATCCATATAACCAACAAGAAATGGATAGCATAAAAAAGGAAATCTACAACCTTCCTTTCTACGAAGGATTTATTTTTTCTAAAAACAAAAAGGCCCATTTAATGGCCATTACCTTTAAAAGAGAAATGCTAAACAGCAAAGAACGACTGCTCATGGTAGATTCTATAAAACACCGTGCCGATGCCTTTGCAAATAAACACAACCTAAAAATTCACTATTCTGGTTTACCCTATATACGAACAGTTATTGCCCGCAAAATTGCCGGTGAAATGACCATGTTTTTAGGTCTTGCCATTTTAGTAACAGCCTTTATACTAATGGCATTTTTCCGCAGCACCACACCTGTTATATTTTCATTGCTTATTGTTATTGTTGGGGTAATTTGGTCGTTTGGAACGATAGTGCTTTTAGGGTATAAAATTACAGCACTAACGGGTTTAATTCCCCCACTAATTATTGTTATTGGAATTCCCAATTGCATCCTCTTGCTCAACAAATACCACATAGAATATTCTACGCACGGTAACCAAGCAAAATCGCTCAAAAGAATGATAGAAAAAATTGGTGTTTCTACATTTTTTGCAAACGTAACCACCTCAATTGGCTTTGGCGTTTTTTGTTTTACCAATTCCACCATTTTGGTAGAGTTTGGTTTGGTGGCAGCAATAAACGTAATGGCAACCTATGTTTTATCATTGGCACTAATACCCGTTATCTTTAGCTATTTGCCACCACCCTCTATAAAGCAAACCAAACACGTAGAAAATAAACACATAACTTACTTTCTTTCAAAAGTAGATTGGTGGGTGCACCACTTCCGCCGCAGAATATATATCATTACAATTATTTTGGTGTTGATTTCTATTTACGGAATAAGCAAAATTAAAGCCATTGGATACGTTGTTGACGATTTGCCAAAAAAAGATGCCATATATGCTGACTTGCATTTTTTTGAAGAAAATTTTAAAGGTGTTCTCCCATTTGAAATAAGCATAGATACCAAAACAAAAGGTGGTGCTTTAAAACTAAATAACCTCTACAAAATAAATAAACTTCAAAAAGTATTTAAAGAATACGATGAATTTTCAAAACCTATTTCCACAGTAGAAGCGGTTAAGTTTGCCAACCAAGCCGTACACGACGGACAAAATAAATTTTACGTGTTGCCCGGTGCAACAGATTTGGCACAAATAGCATCCTTGGTTTCTAACTCCAACAAAAAAGCCAATACTTTTAAATCTTTTATCGACAGCTCAAAGCAAGTAACAAGAATAAGTATACAAATGGCAGATGTGGGCTCTGTAAGAATAAAACAATTGGTAAAAGAACTAAAACCTAAAGTAGATTCTATCTTTAACCCCAAAGAATACGATGTAAAGTTCACCGGAAATTCTATTATGTTCTTAAAAGGGAACGATTATTTAATTAGAAACTTAAGCGAAAGTGTATTGTTTGCGGCACTGCTAATAGCGTTAGTAATGTTGTCTTTGTTTTCGTCGTTTCGCATGGTTATTATTTCTTTGGTGCCAAGCATAATACCACTTGTTATTACTGCAGCCATGATGGGTTTTTTGAACATTCCACTTAAGCCAAGCACAATTCTGGTATTTAGCATTGCATTTGGCATTGCATCCGATGGGGGCATGTATTTTTTAACCAAATACAGGCAAGATTTAAGACTAAATCACAACAGCATTTCCAAAACAGTTTCCAATGCAATTTCCGAAACAGGAGTAAGTATGATTTATACAGCAATAATACTATTCTTTGGATTTGGAATTTTTATGGCGTCCAGCTTTGGAGGCACTTCTGCATTAGGATTACTAATTTCATTTGCACTTATTGTTTCGTACCTCTCTAACTTAGTATTGTTGCCTTCGTTTTTATTGTCTCTAGAAAAAAGACTAATTTCTAAAGCATTCTTAAAAGAACCACTAATTGAAATTTGGGCCGAAGAAGAAGACATAAAGTTAGATGAACTAAAGATAAAGGAAGAGGAATAATATAAAATTCTACTTTACAAAATTTCCTATATTTGGCAGACTAAAACTTGTTTGGCGCAAAAAGCTAAACTCTATTTTACAACTATGAAAGGAATAATTTTAGCAGGTGGAAGCGGAACCAGACTTCACCCACTAACCTTGGCGGTGAGTAAACAATTGATGCCAGTTTACGATAAACCAATGATTTATTACCCATTGTCGGTTTTGATGATGGCAGGAATAAATGAAATACTAATAATATCTACCCCGCATGATTTACCACATTTTGAGAGGCTTTTGGGCGATGGAAAAAAATTAGGTTGCCGTTTTGAATATGCGGTGCAAGAAATACCAAACGGATTAGCTCAAGCTTTTGTTATTGGAAAAGAATTTATTGGCAACGATAAAGTTTCTTTAATTCTTGGTGACAATATTTTTTACGGTTCAGGATTAGGAAGATTGCTGCAAAACTTTCACGACCCTGTTGGAGGTGTTGTTTTTGCATACCACGTAAGCGATCCGGAACGATACGGTGTGGTAGAATTTAACGACAACAACAATGTATTGTCAATAGAAGAAAAACCTGTGCAACCTAAATCAAATTATGCTGTTCCGGGTTTATATTTTTACGATAACTCAGTGGTAGAAATAGCAGAGAACCTTAAGCCAAGTGCAAGGGGAGAATATGAAATTACCGATGTAAACAAAGAATATTTAAAACAAGGCAAACTAAAAGTAGGAATTTTAGACAGAGGAACTGCTTGGCTCGATACCGGAACTTTTGCATCGCTTATGCAAGCAGGGCAGTTTGTGCAAGTTATAGAAGAACGCCAAGGTTTAAAAATAGGCTGCATAGAAGAAATTGCATACAGAATGAAATTTATTGATAAAGATCAATTGCATACATTAGCCCAACCCTTATTAAAAAGTGGTTACGGAAATTATTTATTAACTCTATAAAAAGAAAGTCAATGGCAAGTATATTAGTTACAGGCGGTGCAGGGTTTATACCAAGTTGCTTAGCAGAAAAGTTAGCAGAAAATCCCGAAAACAAATTAGTTCTTATAGATAATTTTGTTACTGGTTTCAAGAAAAAAATTCCAAAGTCAAAGCATGGAAACATCAGATTTATTAAAGCCGATGCTAACGACTATAACGACGTAGCCAGTATTTTTCACGCTTTTAAATTTGATTTTGTTTTTCATTATGCGGCTTTGGTTGGAGTGCTTAGAACCCTAGAAAATCCAGTAAGTGTATTAAGCGACATTACAGGCATTGAAAATATTCTTAAACTTTCTAAAAACACCGGGGTTAAAAGAGTTTATTTTTCTTCTTCATCCGAAGTGTATGGCGAGCCTGTAGAATTTCCACAAAACGAACACACCACTCCATTAAACTCTCGCTTACCCTACGCCATTGTAAAAAACGTTGGAGAGGCATTCTTAAAAAGTTACCACCAAGAGTTTGGATTAGAATATACTACCTTTAGATTTTTTAATACCTATGGCCCAAAACAAAGTAAAGATTTTGTGGTATCTAAGTTTATATTTGCAGCACTAAAAAATAAACCAATTACTATTTACGGCGACGGAAGTCAAACAAGAACTTTTTGCTACATCGACGATAACATTGAAGCAACGACCAATGCTTTTTATGAAAATAAATTTGTAAACGATGTAGTGAATGTGGGTGGTGAGGATGAATATCCTATTATTGATTTAGCAAAAATTATTATCAAGGTGTGCAATTCAAAATCAGAAATAATAAATCTTCCTGCACTTAAAGAAGGTGATATGACAAGAAGAAGACCAGATATTTCTAAAATGAAACAATTGATAAATCGTCCATTGCTGCCCTTAGAAGAAGGATTAAAAAGGGTGATAGAAAACCATAAATCTATTCTGTAAATATAGTAGTGGATATAAAATTACTCTTTGATTTTTTTGAAACTGAATTAGAAAAATTCAGAAAAGAAAATTCCAAAAATCAACCTTTAGAACTTTACGTTCCAATAAGCTATATTTTGCAATTGGGCGGGAAAAAATTACGCCCCTTGCTGGTGCTTATGGCTTGCGAGCTGGTAGATGGAAAAAAAGAAGAAGCCATTCCTGCTGCACTTGCAATTGAAGTGTTTCATAATTTTACGTTAATGCATGACGACATCATGGACAATGCACCAATCAGAAGGGGAAAGGCTACTGTGCATGAACAATGGAACAATAATATTGCTATACTTTCTGGTGATGCAATGTTGGTAAAAGCATACCAAGAGTTGTTTAAATTAAATCCTACAATTCAACAAAAAGTTTTAGAAATATTTAGTAAAACTGCTTTAGAAGTTTGCGAAGGGCAACAACTGGACATGAACTTTGAAACATTACATAACGTTTCTATACCTATGTATATAAACATGATTGGTTTAAAAACAGCCGTGTTGTTAGGTGCTTCCTTGCAAATTGGTGCTTTAGTTGGCGGAGCAAATTATGAGGATGCACAAGCACTGTATGATTTTGGAAAAAACATTGGTATAGCATTTCAGCTGCAAGACGATATTTTGGATGTTTATGGCAATGAAGAAAACTTTGGTAAGAAAAAAGGCGGTGATATAATTGCCAACAAAAAAACATATTTAATTTTAAAAACTCTAGAAATTGCAGACAGGTATTCCAAAGAAGAGTTGTTAACTTGGCTCGGACATCCCACAAAAAAAGAAGACGAAACCGAAAAAGTAACTGCGGTTACTAAAATATTAGACTTTTATTCCATTAGAGAATTGGCAAAAAAAGAAATGGATTTTTACTACCAAAAGGGGCTCAGCGCCATTGAAAACTTGCCTTGTGCTCAACAAAAAAAACAAACCTTGCTAGATTTTGCATCGCAGTTAATGGTTAGAGAGATATAGTTTTTTCTACAACCAATTTTTTCTTTTAAAATAAATAATCAAAGAAGCTGAGGTAATAATCATCACCAACCATACCAGAGGATAACCCCATACAGAATCAAGTTCTGGCATGTATTTAAAATTCATACCATAAACCCCTACAATAAAAGTAAGCGGAATAAAAATGGTAGAAATAATGGTCAAGATTTTCATTGTTTCATTCATTCTATTGCTCATGTTGCTTCTATACGTATCTATCATATCCACCACAATATCTTTGTAAGTATCTACTGTTTCTATAACTCTTACAATATGGTCTAATAAATCTCGGATAAAAAAATCAGTTTCATGATTTATTAATGTTGTTTCGTCTCTTTGCAAAAGAGTAATCATTTCTCTTGTTGGAAACAATAACTTTCTCATGAGCAACAATTGCCTTTTTACGTGTTGCAGATTTTTTAAAGTATCTTTTTTTGAATGAGTGTTTAATTCGTGTTCAAGCAAATCTAGTTCATCACCAAACTTATCCAATAAAATAAAATAGGAATCCACAACAGCATCCACCAAAGCATAA
The DNA here is from genome assembly GCA_903842515.1 of uncultured Bacteroidota bacterium. GTDB lineage: Bacteria > Bacteroidota > Bacteroidia > UBA4408 > UBA4408 > CAIMMJ01. The sequence continues at coordinate 22,374 of CAIMMJ010000248.1, forward strand.
GCTAAATAGTCGCAAGGCATTTTTCTTATTCTTCCTTTTGATTGCCTAATACGCTCTCTAATTGCTTCAAAAGGATCGCCGTGGTGTTCCTGAAAAGTAATTACTGTATTTTCAGTTAAGATTATACACAATTGCTCCGTTTTAATTTCATCTTCTAAATATAACATTTTAAGCATTAGAGCAATGTAGTAGTTATACTCTTCAAACTTAGCTCGTTGGTCAGTGTTTATGATGTCTTCTATTGTTAAGGGATGAAGTTTAAAAATTTTCCCCAATTCATTCACACTTTCTGCGTCGTCAATTCCATCTAAATTTATCCAATTAACTTTTTTAGGATTCAGCAAGTTATTTATTTCTGAAACATGTTGCAATTTAGTTTCAGTACATGAATTTTCGTCAAAAGAAAAAAGACTTATTTCAGTTTTTTTTTTGGACCCTAAATTAACAGGCAAATCTATACTTCCCGGCGGAGAATAAGATTTGCCGGCCCTCTTTTCTGTAAAAAAATTACTAATTTGTTTTTTTGGGAAATTCATAAAATTCTAATGCCCCTAAAGTACAAATTAATAAACTTAAGCATACGAATAATAAAAATAGGTACAAAAAAAACCGCTTCGTAATAAACGAAGCGGTTTTTATATTTAAATCTTGAGTTTTATTGTTTTACTAAAGTAGCATCACCATTACCCAAACCGTTATCACCTGTGTAGGTAAGTTTAGTAATTTTAAATGAAGCTCCGTCGTATTGTCCTGATCCGGAAACATTAAATGTACCTGATGTTGTTGCAATAGATTGAGCAGGAATGTTTAATGTTGTACCACTTACAGTTGCAGAACCAGAAACGCTTGTGCCTAGTCCTAAAAAATTACCTATTAATACTTTGTTGTAATCTGTAGAAGATTGAGTAATTGTAACGGTGTAGTTATAAGTTCCAGGAAAAGAACCTCCGCTTACGATATCAGTAACAGAATAAGAACCAGCTAGTTTGTCTGATTTTACTTTTACTGTTCTTGTTTCAGTAGCTTCATTGGCAGCTTCGTCAGAAACTTTGTACGTTACAGTATAAGTTCCAACTTCATTTTTCTTAACAGCAGTTGCCCAATCGCTAGTAACTGCAGCAGAAACATCTCCATCTTTTTCATCGTCAGCAGTTACACCTGGTTCTACAGCTGCAGCTAAATCAAAACTTACATCTTTTCCACCTGTTAAAGTAATAACTGGTGCAGTTTCATCTTTTTTACAAGAAGTTAATAATGCAGAACCTCCAACAAATAAAATGGTGGTTGCTAATAAAAATTGTTTTTTCATGTTTTGTTTTTTTTAATTGGCCACGAAAGTACAAAAAAAATCGATTAACAATAGTTTTTCTAAAAAAAAATTCTACATTTGCGGCGAAAATAAAAAACTACAAACTAAAAAAATGAAAAAATTAATTTTAATGGCAGGAATTATCGGAATGTTCTCCGTTGTAGCCTGTGGGCCATCTGCCGAAGAAATCGCAAAAAAAGAACAAGCAAAAGCAGATTCTATTGCTGCAGTTGAAAAAGCAAAATTAGATTCTATTGCTGCTGCACAAGAACAAATGATGGCTGATTCTATTGCTTCTGCAAAAGAAAAAGCTATTGCAGATTCAATTGCTATGGCTGAAGAAATGGCTGCCGCAAAGAAAAAAGGTGGAAAACCAGCACAAAAGAAAAAAGATGACCCAAAATCAAATAACCCACGTACTGGTTCAGTGAAAGAAGGAGCAGAAAACAAAACTCCAACAAGTAACCCAAGACAAGGTGCTGTTAAACAACAATAAATTAACCAAAAACAAATAAAATCAACATGAAAAAAGTTCTATCAATTATCGCAATCGCAGCTATCACTACATTTGTAGCTTGCGGTCCATCTGCAGAAGAAAAAGCTGCTGCAGAAAAATTAACTGCTGATTCAATTGCTGCTGCTGAGGCTGCTGCTGCTGAACAAGAAGCTGCTGCTGCTCAAGCTGCTGCCGACTCTACAGCTGCTGCTGCAGATACTACTGCAAAAGCTGCTGAGCCTGCAAAATAATCTTAAAACGTAGTTTAAGAAAAGGTGGTCAAATTTTGGCCACCTTTTTTTGTGCCTTGTCCTAAAATAGGATTACACTAACACGTAAAATAAATGTAAAAGAAAATTTATCCTTACGAGTTAAGCGGATAAAACAACAAATTACTAAACTTTTCTTACAAGCTCGCAACTGCTGCAAGCCTTTTTGCTTTTTAGCTTTTTAAAATACCTGAATCCCAAAAAAAACAACGCTCCCGCAAACAAAATAAATACCAAAATTTCCTGAGTTTGCATGTTGTAATTATTTAAATTGTATAGCATCTATTGTTTTTATTCTACTAATAATTTGTGTTGGAAGCCACATGCTAACTATGCATACAACAAATGTAGCACAATTGATTAGAATTACTTTTTTTAAATCAAAAATCATTGGAACATAATCAACGTAATAAGAAGCCGGATCTAGCTTTATAAGTTTAAATTCCACTTGCATAAAAATTATAAGAAAAGAAACTAAATTTCCAATTGCCAAACCTTTTAAGCCAATGTTTCCGGCTAATACAAGAAATATTTTTTTTATTGAGCTTTTTCTCATTCCCAAAGCATCAATAATTCCAATTAGCTGGGTTTTTTCTAAAATTAAAACCAGCAACACCGTAATAATATTTAAGATACTTACCAAAATCATTATTCCCCAAATTACAACAACATTGGTATCTTGCAAGTTTAACCAATCAAAAATCTGAGGATAAATTTCTTGCACAGTTAATACGTTTAACTCAGAAGGCAAATTCTTGTATAAACTTTCTGAAACACTTTCTATGTCTTTTGTCTGATGCAGTCTAACTTCAAATCCTGCTATTTCATCTTTTTCCCAATTGTTTATTTTTTGCAATTGAGAAATATCACAAAAAATTATTTTGCTGTCAAATTCTTCCAAGCCCGTATCAAATATTCCGGCTATAGTATATTTTCTTATTCTTGCGGGATTTTGAACGTAATAACACAAAAAGCTGCTATTTAATTTTAAGCCACTTTTTTCTGCCCATTTTTTTGATACCAGAACTTGTGTACTTTGTTTGTAATTGTTTTTAAATAAGTTTCCATACGCAGGAATTTTGCCTTGCACCAAAAACTTTTGTAGGAAAGTAAAATTAAAATTATCGTCAATGCCTTTCATTAAAACAGGCTCTACAGATAAATTAGTTTTTACTAATGCACCCTTTACAATAAAGGGCTGAACATCTGAAATAGATTTATTTAATTTTAGTTCTTGGAATAAATCTGGAGTAATCTTTAGTTTTTTTGGTTCTAGCGATAAATTTTGGTCAACAGAAACAATCTGCAGATGAGACGAAAAGCCCATTACTTTTTGGGTTACAGCATCTTTAAATCCATTTAATATAGAATCGGAAATTACCATAACTGCAATACTTAATACAATTGCAGCGATACTTATTTTAATCACCGGCAAAGAAAAATTGTTACCGGTACTTTTCTTTATTAACCTTAATGAAATAAATTTATGAGCCTTCAAAATAGTGTAGATTAATTTTTTAGACTCATAAACTTATAAATAAATCAGCAGAAAGTTAAAAACACGTTAAGCCCTCTCAACAACAAGTGCACTTGCACCACCGCCACCGTTGCAAATAGCCGCAGCACCTATTTTTCCATTGTTTTTGTTTAAAATATGAATCAGAGAAACTAAAATTCTTGAACCGGATGAGCCAAGTGGGTGACCCAACGCCACTGCTCCACCGTTAATATTTACCTTAGAAGGATTTAATCCTAAAATTTTATTGTTGGCAATAGATACAACAGAAAATGCTTCATTAATTTCAAAATAATCTACATCAGCAATTTCTTTTCCTGCTCTTTTTAATGCAATAGGCAAAGCAACCGATGGTGTTGTTGTAAACCATTCTGGAGCTTGCTCTGCATCTGCAAAAGCAACTATTTTTGCAAGCGGTGTAATTCCCAATTCCTTTGCTTTTTCTGCACTCATCAATACCAAAGCAGATGCTCCATCATTTAACGTAGATGCATTGGCGGCGGTAACAGTTCCATCTTTTTGAAATACAGGTTTTAGTCCTGGAATTTTTTCAAATTTCACTTGTTTGTATTCTTCGTCTTCGCTAACAATTGTAGGCACATCTTTTTTTGATGGAACGCTAACAGGAATTATTTCGTCATTAAAATTCCCTTCTTTCCAGGCATCAGCAGCTCTTTTATAAGATTCTACCGCATAATTGTCTTGCTCTTCTCTTGTAATGTTGTATTCTTTGGCACACAACTCAGCAGAAACTCCCATGTGTGTATTGTTGTAAACGTCCGTTAATCCGTCTTTTAGCAATGCATCATACAAAGTATTGTTCCCTAATTTGTATCCATATCTTGCTTTGTCTAACAAGAACGGCACTTGACTCATGTTTTCCATTCCGCCAGCAACTACTATACTATTTTGACCAATCATAATAGATTGTGCAGCAAGCATAACTGATTTTAAACCAGAGGCACAAACTTTGTTAATTGTTGTACACGGAATATTATCTGGCAACCCTGCAAATCTTGCAGCTTGTCTGGCTGGAGCTTGGCCCGCTCCGGCTTGTATTACCATTCCCATATACACCTCATTTACTAAACTAGGATTTAATTTAATTTTTCCCAAAGCACCTTCAATTGCAACAGCACCAAGTTTGGTGGCAGAAACTTCTGACAAAGAACCTCCAAACGACCCAATTGGAGTTCTAACTGCAGAAACAATAACTACTTCTTTCATTTTTTTGTTTTTTAAATTTGCGCCGCAAGTTATAAATACTTTTACTTTCTGTTTCTGCTATTATGCTTTTTTAAGCCTATTGCAACATAAATTATTGGTTACTAAGGAGGTATTTGGATTCATAAAAACAAACTAATTATTTATAGATACTAATTGTGTTTTTTGGATGATGAATAAAATTTGCTCAATTCTAAATTGATAAACCAATTATTTTATTTTAGAAAAATTAATATTTAGGGTATAATTTTATTTAATTTTGGACTAAATGAGAATAAATACCTTTTTTGAGAAACTCAGCAATAATCATTCTGGCTTATACAGAAGCTTTTTAGCAATACTATGTATTGCCTCAATTGTTTATTTATTCCCCAAACAAGCTAAGTTTAGGTTCGAGTATCAACAAAATAAACCATGGATGCATGAAGATTTAATTGCTCCATTTGATTTTGCAATTGAAAAATCCTCTGAACAAATTAATACCGAGAAACAAAATCTAATAAAAAGTAATAAACCTTATTTTAAATTTAACGAAAGCATTAAAGAAATTGAAAAGATAAAATTAGATAGTTTGTTCGAAAAAAAATGGCAACAATCTATTTACTCAAATAACAAGTATGCCAAGGACAATCACTATAAAATATTAAACAAAATAATTAATCAAGTATACGACAAAGGAATAATTCAAATTAATGATAAAATTGAAGCACAAAATGACGATTTTACATTGCTTTTAGTAAAGAATAATATTGCTGATGAAGCTGAGTTAGCAGACTTTTATACACTAAAAACAGCTTATATTTTTGCTGAAACTGAGTTTCAAAAAGAGAAAAATATCGACCGCACTTTTATTAATGAACTACTTGAGAATTTATTGGTACAAAATGTTACTTTCGATTCAAAAAGAACACTGAATGAGCAAGACAACAATCTAAAAAATCTTTCTTTGAGCAAGGGAATGAAATACAAAGGCCAACGTATTATTTCCAGAGGAGATATGGTGGATGAAGAAAAATTAAGATGGATAGAATCATTAAAACAAGAATATCTAGAGCAAAGCGGTGGCAACGAAAACAATTTGTACATTCTGTTGGGGCAAACCTTAATTGTTTCGTTGGGAGTATTAATGATCATACTTTTTCTCTACAGTTTTAGACCAGAAATTTTGCTGGACAATGCCAAATTTAGTTTTATACTCCTTCTCATTTTTATGATATCTGCTATGGCAAGTTTATCATTGAACCTTAATTTACTTAGCATTTATATTTTCCCTTATTGTATTTTGCCAATTTTAGTAAGGGCTTTTTTAGATACACGAACCGCCTTATTCACTCATTTGGCCGTAGCACTTATTGTAGGGCAAATTACTCCAAGTCCTTTTGAATTTACTTACATACAATTAATAGGTGGAATATTTGCTGTTTTTAGTATCGTTAATTTAAGAAACCGCTCTCAATTATTTATTTCTGTGGGAATTATTTTTGTTGCCTATTGCTTGGCATATTTAGCATTGGCGTTTACACGAGAAGGGAAATTTAGTTCTTTAGACATTGTGTTTTTTGAATCTTTTGCTATAAGTGCCGGGCTTACTTTATTTGCATATCCCCTAATTTTTATTTTTGAAAAACTTTTTGGTTTTATCTCGGATGTTTCGTTGATGGAATTGAGTGATATAAATTCGCCATTGCTAAGGGAGTTGGCATTAAAAGCTCCCGGAACATTTCAGCACTCATTGCAGGTGGCTAATTTGGCCGAGGAAGCAATAATAAAAATTGGAGGTTCTTCTTTGTTAGCAAGGGTAGGAGCTCTTTATCACGACATAGGCAAAAGTGAAACTCCAATGTATTTTGTAGAAAATCAATATACCGGAGTTAACCCGCACTCTGAGCTGAGCTATCAAGATAGTGCCTCCATTATTATTGGACATGTTATTTTGGGAATAGAAAAAGCAAAGGCCAATAATTTACCCGACTCCATAATTGATTTTATAAGAACACATCATGGAACTACCATGGCTGAATATTTTTTTAAAATGGCAAAAGTATCTTTTCCTGAAGAAGAAATTGATGAAAAAATATTCCACTATCCCGGTCCAATTCCATATTCCATAGAAACTGCTGTGGTAATGATGGCAGATGCTGTAGAGGCATCAGGAAGAAGTATTAAAAAGTTTGATGCAGAAACAATAGATGCATTAGTAGAAAAAATAATCAATCATCAAATTGAACAAAATCAATTTGTGAATTCTCCTATAACTTTCAGAAACGTTAATACAATTAAAAAGGTGTTTAAGAAAAGATTATTAAATATGAATCATCTTAGGATTGAATATCCTAAATAAAAGATTTATTTTGCTTTTGCTGGAAGTGCTTTTGCTTCCGCTTTTCCAAATCCAACTCTAATATTGTCTTTCATCGCAAATCCTTTAAGCGTTACCGTGTCGTTGTCGTTTATAAATTTGCGTTCGCTGCCGTCTTTCATTTTAACGGGTTGTGTTCCTCGCCAAGTTATTTCTAACATCGAACCATAAGAACCTTTTTCGGGTCCGCTAATTGTGCCCGATGCATACAAATCTCCCACCTTTACGTTGCAACCATTAACGGTGTGGTGTGCCAATTGCTGCAACATGTTCCAATACATAAATTTAAAATTAGAATTTGAAACAACTGTTTCTTCTGAGCCTTCAGGTTTTATGGAAACTTCTAAGTTTATATCAAAATGGTAATCTTTTTTGAAAGATAAGTAATCTAACACTTTTGGATTTTGTTCAGGTCCTTTTATTCTAAATGCTTCAAGTGCTTCCATTGTAATTATCCAAGGAGATAAGGTGGAACAAAAGTTTTTGGATAAAAATGGCCCAAGTGGAACGTATTCCCACGTTTGGATGTCTCTTGCACTCCAATCGTTAAAAAGCGCTAAGCCAAAAATATAATCGCTGGCTTCGTCAGTGCTAATTGCGTTACCTAATTCTGAATTTTTTCCTATAACAAAGCCCATTTCCAATTCAAAGTCAAGCAGCTTGCTTGGACCAAAAACAGGATTTTCGGCATCAGGTGCTTTTGTTTGCCCCATTGGCCTATGGAAATTTGTGCCCGAAACAGTTATAGATGAAGCCCTGCCGTGATAACCTATTGGAATGTGTTTCCAATTTGGCAACAAGGCATTTTCAGGGTCACGGAACATAGTACCTACGTTTCTGGCATGGTCCATACTTGAATAAAAATCGGTATAATTTTCAATTTTTATAGGCAAGTGCAAGTCTACTTCGGATACGTTTATTAATATACGTTGTTGGAGCTCTTTATTTTTATTTAATTCGCCATCTTCAGTAGAAAAAACCGATTGAATTTTCTCTCTTACTTTACTTGTAGTTTCTTTGCCTAGTGAAATAAAATCATTTAAAAAATCATTCTCTAATACAGTAGAATTTAAGTTGGGAAATTCAGATAGATAGCCAGATTTAAACAATT
>CAIMMJ010000249.1 GCA_903842515.1 uncultured Bacteroidota bacterium
AATGTTTTTTTTGTTTTGAAGAAAGACAACGAACAAAGGATAAAAACATAAAAAAACCAAAATAAAAACAAGGGCAAACCAGGTTTTCCAAATGGATGATAATATTCTGCGGATGAATTCCATTTAGATTTTTAATTTGTTATTACTATGTTTAATGAATTAAACTTGAAAAATAGTTTGATAATATTAAAGCAAAAATACAAATTCATTTTTTGAATTTACTTTCTTTTGCTTGATCAAAAGAAAGTATCAAAGAAAAATCAAGAAATTGCCAAGGCAATCGCAACAGATTGCGACCGACAAACAAAAGCTAAAATGTTTCCAAGGCTTCAACATTTCTTAACGCTTTTGTTTGTCTTTGCTGCGCCAATTTCATTGAAAAAAGCATAATTAATTTTATTTATTGTTTTGTGTCTTTCCAGATTTTATAGATATCCTGTTGTTTAGGGCGATTTACTTCCACTTCCCTTAGTGGTTCGCAAGGCTTAAGTGTTGCAAAACAGTCTGCAGGCAATTGTTGATATAACTCTGTACCTTTTGTTTTCCAGGCAATCATTTCATCGCTTACATCTTTTACAATTTTTGCCGGATTACCTACAACAATTTTTCGTTCGGGAATATTCATTTTTGCAGGAACAAAACACAATGCGCCAATGATGCTGTTGTCGCCAACTTCTACATCATCCATAATTACTGCATTCATTCCTACCAATACATTTCTGCCAATTGTTCCTCCGTGAATAATTGCGCCGTGCCCAATGTGCGCACCTTCTCTCAATACTACTGTAGTTCCAGGAAACATATGAATAGTACAGTTTTCCTGAACATTACAGCCATCTTCAATAATTATTTGACCCCAATCTCCACGTATAGACGCACCTGGACCTATATAAACATGTTTGCCAATGATTACATTGCCCGTAACACTTGCTTGTGGGTGCACAAAACTTGATTCATGTATTACAGGTCGGTATCCGTTAAATTCGTAAATCATTGGCTTAAATTCTATGTGAAATTAATTAAATAAATCATGAATATTTCAAATTAATTTTATCTGATTAAATATAAATGCCCAGAATATTGTTTTTGATTTCCATCCATATCTTCCGCTTTAATTAAATATATGTAAGTGTCTTCTGGGCAAATTTTTCCTGCAAATGTTCCATCCCATCCTTTTTCCAGTTCAATAGATTCAAATACTTTTTCGCCCCAACGATTAAATACTAAAATTTCAATGCTTTTAATTAACGTGCCGTAAGCTTTCCAAATATTGTTAATAGAGCTTTTGCTTGCAACGATTGTATTAGGTATATATAATGTAGAAAAATCATTTACTTCAAATCGATGAATAATTGTATCTAAACAACCAAATTGATTTTGAATATAAAACATACTTTCAAAATAACCGATATCATTATACAGTAATTGAATAGCAGAGTCGGCGCTAGATAAAATCGCATTATTAATCGATAGTTGAGTTAATTCCCATCCGGCGGTTAAATTTATGCCCAGCTCAAACGGCTCACCGATTTTAGGTTCGGGAGGTAATGTATAGGTGTTTCCTGTGAAATAATAATTTTGATTGCCTAATGTTATTTGCCCTCCTGATGAGCATCCAGTGGCATCCTGAACATTAAATGTGTAAAAGCCTTCATCCAACTGATGAATAAAAGATTGGTTTGTTGTTCCGTTACTCCAATTCCATTGGTAGGGAGGATTACCATTCAACACATTTACAGCTATACTTCCATTGAGTTGATTGCATGTTTCATTTGTAAAGTTAAGATCAATCAATAAGCTATCCGAATCTGTAATTGAAAGCGTTCTATTAATAACACAATTACTGGCATCTGTTATTGTTAAAGAATAATTACCGGCTGTTAAATTGGTTAAATCCTGATTAAAAATAATTGGATTGGTATTCCAGTAATAGGTATACGGAGGAACACCACCAATAATACTATCTATTTTTATAATTCCATTTGAGTGGCCGCAGGTGCTTTGCAAAATAGTTTCGGCGTAATTGATAGATGGAGTTGTATTACCTACTGTTACAGATGATGTTAATGTACATCCTGCTGCATCGCTTAGTGTAACTGAATAAATTCCGGGTAATAAGGAATCAATTGTAAACGTATTTTGCTGCGGTGAGGTATTCCAAATCGGATTACCATATGGCAAGGTTCCTCCATCTACTGTTAATGTTGCAATTCCACTTGGTGTATTGCAATAACTATTTTGTGCAGTGTTAGTTAAATGCAAAGAGTTGTTGTCGGCTATAGTTACGCTTAATGTTTGAGTAAATGGACAAGGCACCATAAAACCAAGTGTACATGTATATGTGCCAGGTGCAATATTGTTTAAAGAGGAAGTGGTTTGAGCTAGCGGCTGCCAGTAATAGGTTATATTGCCCGTATAATTTTGAACAGAAATACTAGCACTACCATTGTTGCCACATGTAACAGGGCTAGTTGTAACCGTTGTTTGTGGAGATTGTGTTTCGTCACAGGTTAATCCGCCCTGAGCTATCAAAACTGCAGAAGAATATCTGCAGTCTCCTGCATCAGCAATAACAAATTTTAAATGATAGGTTTGACAGGTTGTAACCGCAATACTTGAAGTAATTGGCTTAGTAAAACCATCGTATTCTAAATCTAACCCATTTTCATTATTTACGTAGTAATTTGTGTTTGATGAAGGGTTTATATTGTCAATTGAAACAGTAGTTGATGTTCCAGGTATTACTGCTAAGTTTCTGCCATTATAATTACCACCTGCCGGATTTGGTCCCCAAATTAAAAAACCAAATGCATCATTATAACCTTGTGAGACGTATTCAGGATATTCTTCGGATGCAAAAACAAAATTTACCTTTAATAAATCGCAGGCAGGTTTTAAATCAAACTCTAGTGCACAGCCATCATACTTAGCAAGTGGTTCAATGGCAATTAAATCCTGATCAAAAAATGATTCGGATGAATTAAAACAACCTTCTGTTCCTAATAGTGTTCCACCAGGAGAATTGTTAGGGCCTTGTGCTTCTGCAATTTCAGCTGTTGATAGAATTATTCCTGAGCTTAAACCTAAATTCGTTCCGTTAGCAGTAAAAATACCGCTCGCTAAACTGTTGCAATTTAATGTGATATTGGTTACTTGTACACCACT
>CAIMMJ010000250.1 GCA_903842515.1 uncultured Bacteroidota bacterium
GCCACAGTTTGTTTTTCATCAATTCAAGAATAAAGTCTAGTATGTTATTTAATTCAATTGAGTTTCTAATTTTTTTACCCATTGTATTTTCACTGTATTGGTTTGTTTTCAATAAACACTTAAATCGCCAAAATGGATTAATACTTTTGGCGTCATACTTTTTCTATGGTTGGTGGAGTTGGAAATTTATGGGACTTTTGATGTTGAGTACTTTGCTTGATTATTTGTATGGTTTTAGCGTGGCCTCACCAAATAGAAAAAAGGCGAAAATTTTTCTTTGGCTTAGTGTAATCAACAACCTTGGTATTCTTGCTGTTTTTAAATATTATAATTTTTTCGCTACTCAAATTCAATTAGCATTTAGCTCAATTAACATTCATTTAGAACCAGTATTGCTAAATGTTGCTTTGCCAATTGGTATATCATTCTACACATTCCACGGTATGTCCTACGTGTTTGATATCTATCGTGGACACCAAAAACCAGTAGCAAACATAATAAGTTACTCCGTTTTTGTAAGCTTTTTTCCGCTTTTAGTTGCAGGTCCGATAGAAAGAGCGAATCACCTACTACCGCAGATCTTGAAACCAAGAAGTTTCAACTATCAGATTGCCGTTAATGGGATGCGATTGATAATATGGGGCCTGTTCAAAAAAATCGTGATTGCGGACAGTTTAGCGCCAATCGTCACTCAAATTTATTCTGACTATTCGAGTTATAATCAGTTAACTGTATTGTTAGCGATTTTCTACTTCAGTATTCAAATCTATTGTGATTTTAGCGGATATTCAGACATTGCTCTGGGTACTGCTAAATTATTTGGATTTGAATTGTTAAGCAATTTCAAGTTCCCTTATTTCTCACGTGATATTGCTGAATTTTGGCGACGTTGGCATATCTCTTTGTCCTCGTGGTTCAAAGATTATCTCTACATCCCTTTAGGTGGTTCTAAAGAAGGAAAATTCAAATCCATAAGAAACACTTTCATAATCTTCTTGGTTAGCGGGTTTTGGCATGGTGCAAATTGGAATTTTATTATTTGGGGATTTTTACATGCCCTGGCATTTCTGCCTCAGTTGATATTTAATACAAATAGAAAACACATCACTGATGTGGTTGCCCAAAATTCACATTTGCCAAGTTGGAAAGAACTCCTAGGAATGACATCAACCTTTGTCTTAGTATCATTTGCATGGATATTTTTTAGAAATACAAATCTGCAAAATGCATTTGGAATCATTGGACATGCCATAAACTTTTCTAACCCATTCTCTTTTCCTCAATTTACTACATTTCTAATATATCCGCTAATTCTATTTATTGTTGACTGGTTCAATAGAAACAACTCACGTGATTTTAGATTAACATCACCACAATTGGAGAAATGGTTATTTTTTCCTCTTATTATCCTCATGATTATTTATCATTCCACTAACCAAGCAGATTTTATCTATTTCGCATTCTAATGAAAAACTTTATTCGAAAAGGGCTCATTTTTGGTCTGATATTATTAGGTTGGTTGTCAATTTTACAGTTGA
>CAIMMJ010000251.1 GCA_903842515.1 uncultured Bacteroidota bacterium
AATTCGTTTATTCAATCCTTTGCTTGTTGGCTAACGCTGCAGCATACTCCCAAACTAACGTTATTAAAGTACCCGAGAATTTAGTAGTAGAAAATATTCCCGAAATAAACAGTTCAATTATTAGCGAAGTAAAATCTTATACCGAATCTCGTGGTGCAGGTTTTGTTGCCTGGCATCCCACAAAAAAAGAAATGATAATAACTACTCGATTTGCAAGTAGCAACCAACTGCATTATGTGAAAATGCCGGGTGGAGATAGGCAGCAAATTACTTTTTATGAAGAGCCTGTAAGCTCTGCAAACTTTGAACCCACCAATGGAGATTACTTTTTATTTGGAAGAGACAACGGTGGAAATGAATTTTCTCAATTGTTTAAGTACGATATAAAAAACAAAAAAGTAAATCAGCTTTCTGTAGGTAAAAGAACTCAAAACAGTTTGGGAATTTGGAACAACAAAAAAGATAAAATTGCCTACAGCTCTACCAGAAGAAATGGCGCCGACAGAGATTTTTTTGTTATGAATCCTTTAGATACCAACACAAATATCTTGGTGGGCGAAAATTTAGGGGGAGGTTGGGGAATTGCTGATTGGTCTCCTTCGGATGAATCGCTATTAATTGGCGAAGGTATATCGGTAAACGAATCAAGAATATATTTACTGGACATAAAAACTAAAACAAAAACACGAATACTTCCACTTAAGGATGAAAGAACAACATACGAAGCGCTAAAATTTTCAAAAGATGGGAAAGGATTTTTTTTACTTACCAACAAAGACAGCGAATTTAATCGTTTAGCTTACTACACCTTTCAATCAAAAAACTTAGAAATTTTGTCGTCATCAATAAATTGGGGAGTAGAAGACGTAGATATTTCTGAAGACGGCTCAAAAATTGTGTTCTCGGCCAATGAAAATGGGCTTTCAAAAATATATACTTACTCGGTTTTAAATAAATCCTTAGTCGCTTTAAGTAATATACCCAATTGCACAATTGGTGGACTGAGCTGGTACAAAGATGGAAAGAGCTTTGCACTAACAATTAATTCATTTAATTCTTCGTCGGATATTTTTGAATACAATTTAGAGACTAAATCACTGATAAGATGGACAGAAAGTGAGTTGGGTGGAATGGATGTTTCGCAACTGCAAGAACCGTTATTGGTTAAATGGAAATCCTTTGATGGCAAAGAAATTTCAGGGTTTTATTACAAGGCAGCAACAAAATTCACGGGAAAAAGACCAGTAATAATAAATATACACGGTGGACCCGAAGGACAATCAAGACCCGGTTTTTTAGGAAGAAATAATTATTACTTAAACGAGTTGGGCATTTCTATTATTTATCCTAACGTAAGGGGTTCCGATGGATTTGGAAAAACTTTTTTGGATGCCGACAATGGTTTTAACAGAGAAGAATCTGTAAAAGACATTGGCGCTTTGCTAGATTGGATTGCTGCACAACCCGATTTGGACAAAGACAGAGTAATGATAACGGGAGGAAGCTACGGTGGCTATATGACCTTGGCCTGTTCTTTTTGGTATGCCGATAAAATTAGATGTTCTTTAGATGTAGTTGGAATTTCTAATTTTAATACATTCTTAAAAAATACCGAAAGCTACCGAAGAGATTTACGAAGAGTAGAATATGGCGATGAAAGGGATACTAAAATGGCTGAGTTTTTAGAGAAAATTTCACCTTTAAATCATACAAAAGAAATAAAAAAACCTTTGTTTATTGTTCAAGGAGAAAACGACCCAAGAGTGCCTGCAAGCGAAGCCATTCAAATGAAAGATAAAATTAAGGAGAACGGAGGAACAGTTTGGTTTTTAATGGCAAAAGACGAAGGACATGGTTTTAGAAAAAAAGGAAACATAGATTTTCAGTTTTATTCTACCCTTGAATTTGTAAGAAGATATTTATTGAATTAAAGCAATAAATTACTAGTTAGTTGAGCCTCAAATTCTAGTATGCTCAATAGAATTATTTGACTTGAATGAAAACATAGGATTTGAATCTACTGTATTCACCCATCTTTCTTTAGTCTGTTGAATAAGCGGAAGGACTTGGGACTTCATACATTTTCTATTTTTATTAACCAATCTTGCCGCAATAACTTTTTGCAATAAGCCGTGGCGGATGTAAATATATTCAAAATAATTTTTCACAATTCCTGCTTCCAAGGCAATATTGTGTATTTAGTTTATTCTTTGATCTATCATATTATTATCTATTAATTCCATTGGATGATTTTCTTCGCAGTGGCGGCTCTCCAAAATTAAAACATTGTATTTCTTGTATTTTTCTTTCCTTCTTTTTTAAATATTTCCAACATCCATCCTTTTCTCCGCCGAGGCGGATTTCTGAATAATTATTTTGTTTGGTTTGTATGTTAGGTGTTGATTTTTTTTGAAGCGTTGGAAATTTTTTAAAAACAATTTTTCATTTAGCACAGCTATTCATTTGGCAAGGGTAGATAATGTTTTAATTTTAAACAATATTTTGTTTTATATTCAAACAATACTTATATTTGTGTCGTTAAACAGCGAAACAAAAATTGATATGAATATAAAATTGTCACAAAAGCA
Source organism: uncultured Bacteroidota bacterium (assembly GCA_903842515.1). Lineage (GTDB taxonomy): Bacteria > Bacteroidota > Bacteroidia > UBA4408 > UBA4408 > CAIMMJ01. The sequence goes on from CAIMMJ010000251.1 coordinate 2,589, forward strand.
AATAGGTCAGAGGATAACAGAACTTCGCAAAATGAAAGGGTTGTCTCAGGAAGATTTGGCTAAAAGTGTCAAAATTTCCCGACCGTCTTTGGCTCAAATTGAGTTAGGAAACAGAGGCGTTGATATTCTTGAACTTCAAAAAATGTCTTTGATTTTAGAATTTTCATTGGACGATTTTATGTCTAAGGATTTCTTGGCAAATCAAGAGGTTGAAGGCAAAGAAGAAAAAAAGGCAAAGAAGGAAGAAGGCCGTATTTCTGAGCCAACACTACAAATCAGCAAGTTCAAAAATGTCTTGTTGTATATCCTTGAACGCTGCGCAGGTAAGCCAAATGTTGGTGAAACGGTTCTTTATAAGTTGCTCTATTTCTCGGACTTCAATTATTATGAATTGTATGAGGAACATTTAACTGGTGCTAAATACCGCAAATTACCTTATGGACCGGTTCCGCAAAAATTAGATACAATCATTGGCCAAATGATTAAAAAAGGTCAGTTGCAAAGAGTAAAAACAGAATACCACGGTTATCCTCAAACTCGTTATTTGCCTTTAGAAAAAGCTGACTTAACAGAATTAAGAGCAAGTGAAAAAGAAATCATAGACAGGGTTATAGAACAAATGAGTGATTGGAGTGCAGCTATGCTGAGCAACTATTCACACGGGGATAAACCATGGAAAGCATCAAAAGATGGCGAAGAAATAAATTATGAATTAGTATTTTACAGAAGGCCGCCTTATTCAATTAGAATTTATGAAGATGATGAACAAAATTGAGTTTGATGAACTTTCGGAGTTTAAAAAAGATTTGAAGCGTCTTTTGAAGAAATACAGAACACTAGAAGAAGATTTGGAAGTGGTGAAATTAGACTTGAATGACGAACCTGGCGAAAGCCCACCGTTTAGTTTTCGTATTGATAATTTGGGTTTAGAAACTTGTATAATAAAGATCAAGAAAATTGCTTGCAAGGCATTAAAAGGGAGAGGAGTAAATTCAGGATTGAGATTAATTTATGCTCACTTTACTGACGAACAAAAAATTACATTCATTGAATTGTATCATAAGAACGACAAGGAAAATGAAGACAAGAAAAGAATAACGGATAATTTTAAATAGATAAACAATTACAAAAGGTAAAAATTAATACCTTTTGCCCACCAAAGATTTATGGGGCGTAAAAGGGCAAGGAAACAGTAAGTTGACTGCAAAAACATCTTAGTAGTTGTTTTCTATATTGTTTAATGGATAAAAGCTGTTGTTCTTTTCTGAAATGTTGGTTATGTATGCAGAATCTGAAGAATAAGTTAATTCATCTTTTTCCATTTCTATAAATTAGAAAGTTAGAATATACAAAATAGATGGTGTAAATGTATTAATAAAACATTCTACTTATTCTATCATTCTGGCTATTCTGATTCTGATAATTTATTGTTTAACAAACTTCTTGTTTACTTCACCTCTCTCATTCCTAAAACTTATAAAATACAAACCACTTTCAAAATCTTTTGTATCTATTGTGAAATTGGTAATGTTGTTTTGCAAGTTTGCATTATAAATTTCTTTGCCCAAAGCATCTCTAATTTGTATTGATCCATTAAAATTTGTTTGCATTTCTATTCTTAATACATCTTTTGAAGGGTTGGGAAAAATTTTAATATTATTCGCTAATAAACTTTCTTCTATGCCAGAATCATCATCCAATACAACACTTACATCATCAATATAAAAAAATACTGCACAATTAAAGCCATTAGGCTGAGCACAAACACTGTCTAAAGGTATAACGTTTGACAAACTATCGGGCAAAAAATTACCTATTGTTAAATATTGTTCACCACCATTGGCAATAAAATTTCCTGAAACCAATGTCCAATTGGCGGTATCGCTTAAATCATTATTAGGATTATTTTGGATTTGTGGCAAAAAAGGTAGCAAATTATCATAACCTATGTTTGATACTGAAAAACTATCCACAGAAAAATATGCCCCAATGCTGTTTGATTTGGCATGCATTAAATTAGACGCTGAAACATAAAATTCCACATTATACTTTTTTTCTGCAATGAGTTTATTTAACAACTTAACCTGGATATAATTTCTAAATGGTTTAAAATCTAAAGATTTGCCATAGCTGAACAACCCACAATAAGAATTCCCACTTTTAGCATATTGGCTACCTAATTCATTGTTGGGCACCGAGAATAATGGCATTTTACATGGGTTAAAATAACCCCTGCCTCCTCTCCAATTATAAACATTTTCTTCAATATAATAACCAAGTGAATTGCAATTTATACTATCCTCAAATGAGAAATTTGGGACCAAAATTAATTGTGCTTTAGTATTACCTAAATTAATAATCAAAATAATTGAAA
>CAIMMJ010000252.1 GCA_903842515.1 uncultured Bacteroidota bacterium
CAATTTTTTTTAGTTCAAGCTTTTGTAATTCAGTAATTTTTTCTTCGCTCAAACAGAACAATAGAACCTCATGGTTTTTGTGTAACTGTTTTATAAAATGATATGCCCTTAATTTGTCACCTTTATCAAGTGGAAATGGTACTCTGGAAGAAATAAATAAAATTTTCAATTACTTAATTTATTAACTTCAAAGGTAAGAAAATCGCTTAAACTTTTTGATAATGGTTCAAGTAAAAAATTATCTTCAATTAATTTTATTGCCATTAAAGATCTTGCTGTGTAAAAATTTAAATCTTTAAAATTATTTATTGATTCTATAAAATCATTTTCATTTTCTGCAATAATAATTGGGCTTGGAGAGTAATATTGATAGGGTATTCCTTCTGCCGCAATTTTAGTTGCAATAATTGGTTTGCCGCAAGAAAGTGCTTCAATAATTTTTATTCTTATTCCTCCTCCCGAAAAGAGTGGACAAATCATTACATCGCAAGAATTTACAAAATTTTCTGCATTTGATATTTCACCCTCAATGAATAAATTTTTTTCGCTTTGTTGTATTAAGTGTTCTGGCATGTTTCTTCCAGCCATTCTAAAAAACATAGAAGTATTATTGATGAAAAACTTTTTCCAAACATTGGATAAAAACCATTCAAGTCCATTTAAATTAGGCAACCAATCCATAGAGCCTAAATGGTAAAAGTTTAATGTTTTGTTTTTTGGAGAATTTAAAGTAAATATTTTTTTTACTGAATATGGAAGAACAAAAATATTTTTTTTATTAAAATTTTCTTGCAAGTAATCTTTGTCTTCTTTTGTAATAGCTATAATTGCATCTGATTCATTGATTACATTTTTTTCAAATATTTCTAATCTACTAATTTGAATAGTGAGATATATTTTTTTTAATTTATTTGTCTCATGGTTTTTAATTCTTTGCCATAATTTATATTCAATATTATGTGCTCTTAATACTATCTTTCCCTTGAATATTTTTTTTATTGATTTTAGATATACTCCACAAAATAAGCTATCTAGAATTACAACATCAAAATTTTCGTTTTCAATGATTAAGTTAATTTGCTCAGCAATTTTATTGCAATAAAATCTAGAAGCATGAAAAGATTTTGAAGTAAATAGATTGAATAAGGTATTAAAAAAGGTGATTTTTGTATTAATAAAAAAATATTCTAAAGAGAATTTTTCTCGAATTTCTTTGTCAATCTTCTCAATTCGGGAAAAGTGTTTTGGCGTATTTAATGCAATTATTTTTACTTCATGCTTTTGTATGGATAGGGCTTCACTCAAATTTTGCATTGCCATTGTACCCCCATCTAAAGAAGGGAATGGAGGCTTATTGCAAATTTGAAGAATTTTCATTCAAAAGAAATTATAGTAATTTGCTTGCCGCATTAGCAAGTTCACTTCGTTCTCCTTTTTCTAAAGTTATATGTGAGTAGAGTGGATGATTTTTCATTTTGTCTATTAAATAACTTAAACCATTAGAATGTGTATCAAGATAAGGAGTATCAATTTGAAAAATGTCACCGGTAAAAATTATTTTAGTATTTTCTCCTGCTCTAGTTATAACTGTCTTTATTTCGTGCGGAGTTAAATTCTGAGCTTCATCAACAATAAAACAGATATTAGCTAAACTTCTTCCTCTAATATATGCAAGTGGAACAATGTGAAGTTTTTCTTTCTCTACCATTTCTTTTATTTTGATAAAATCTTTATCGGTTTCTTTAAATTGACTTTGAATTAATTTTAAATTGTCCCACAGAGGCTCCATGTATGGATTTATTTTTGCTTTAATATCACCGGGTAAAAATCCAATGTCTTTGTTGCTTAAAGGTACAATTGGTCGAGCTAAATAAATTTGGTGAAAATTTTGTTTTTGAGCAATTGCTCCGGCAAGTGCAATTAGTGTTTTTCCTGTTCCTGCCGTTCCTTGAATAGAAACTAGTTTTACTTCGGGATTTAAAATTGCGTGAATAGCAAAACTTTGCTCAGCATTTCTAGGTTTGATTCCATATACATTTTCTCTTTGAATTTTTTCTATTCTTTTAGTTTGTGGATTATAATATGCCAATACGGAGGCTTGGTCGTGAGAAAGAATATAATAATGATTAGATATAGGTTCTTTAATTCGAACGTCTTTAGGTAAGCAAAATCCTTCTGTATAAAGTTTGTCTATTGCTCTCCTGCTGATATTGGTAATTTCTGATTTACCTTTGTAGAGGTGTTCAATATCTTTTACCTTTCCTGTTTCAAAATCTTCTGCTTGAATATTTAGAGATTTGGCTTTTAATCTGAGATTGATGTCTTTGGTAACTAAAATTACTCTGGCATCTTTTCTTTCAGATTTTAATCTAATAGCAGCATTTATTATTTTGTGATCAGCTTTATTTTCTCCAAATATTTTATTTGCATCAGGGTCGCTGTTTTCATGCATTAAAATTTTTAGTTTCCCTTTGTTTCCATTTATTGGAATCCAATCAATGAGCAAATTCTTCTTGGACAATTCATCCAAAATTCTAATAAATTCTCTTGCTTGAAAGTTTATTACATCGTTACCTTTTTTAAATCTATCCACTTCTTCCAAAACGGTAATTGGAATTGCCACATCATTTTCCTGGAAACTTGTCATTGCCTGATGGTCAAAAAGTATAACGGAAGTGTCTAAAACGTAGATTTTTTTTGTTTTGGCGGCCATATTAGATTAGTTTCTTCAAACATAACTAAAGCAACCAACTTAACAATGACTTTAAATATTGTTTTTCAACATAGTTTTTAACCAAAAAGATAGTTGGTGTATGGTTTCCGAATTAATTATTTAAAATACTCATCCATAAACTGTGTAAGCTTTTTAGCCTGATTTTCTCTTGTATATACGTTAGCTTCGTCTTGATTAAATTGGAAATCTACTTTGTGTGTTACAAGATATGCGTCAATTATACCGGAAAGTTTATTTACAAATTCTTCAGTTTTGGATATTAAAATCATTTGTCCGGTTTTTAATAGCATTTCCTCCATTATATCGTTATCACTTGGGCATAAAAGAACTGGTTTTTTTAATGCCATATAATCAAATAATTTAGAGGGCGCTAGCGGTTTAACATTGTTATAGGCTATCAATAGGAGTATGTGGCATTTTTGTTGAATTCTTATTACTTCTTCTCTTGGCAATCTGTTGGTGATTTCAATAAATTCTAATTGATCCGCAAAGGTCTCGTTAATTCTAATTTTTTGGTTTTTGTCAAATCCAGTACCAGCAAAAAATAATTTTATTTTTATCTTATTTTTGTAGTTAAGATTTAGAATTTTTAATCCTTCTTTCAAAATAGTTAAATCTTGAATATCCAATAAAGTACCATTATAGCAAATTGTAAAATCTGGGAATAAATTTTCGTTTTTTTCAAAATCTTTTGGCTCAAAGCCATTATAAATTACTTCCCCTCTAATTTTTATTAATTTATTTATTTTTTGAACACAATTTGGCGAAACAGAGAAAAACATACTGGCAGATTGAAGCCATTTGTATTCAAAATAAATTTCTAATTTTCTTGTAAAAAATTTTAGAACTGGAATATTTTCATACCATTGTCCAAATTCTCTGGTAGTCCAATCGTCTCTATAATCTGCAATCCATTTAATACCTGTTTCTTTGTTTAAATGATAAGCTATTTTAAAGTTAATAAATGGATTAGCAGTTACCAATAATCCACTAATATTTTTATCATTTTTTTTTATGTAATCTTTTAAAATTTTATATTGATTTGCGTATGGTATGAAGCTTATAGAAAAATTTTGAAAAATTAATTCAGTAATTGTTAAAAATTTTTGAATGATATTTTTGCCTAAAAAATTTTTCTCGCTAGTAAATAATTTATCCCTTAAATTTTGTTTGTAGGGAATTTTAATAACTGTGTATCCATCAAATTCTTCTTGTTCCACTATAGTGCCGGCATTGTAATGCAAATCTTTTGGGCTTTCTATTTTTCTATCCCAATGCCTCGTGAATATTATAGGATGATAACCAAATTTTTTAAAATTTAGTGCCCAGCTGTAAGCACGCTGTGATGCAGTGAGTTCGCATGGAGGAAACCAATAGCTAAGAACTATTACTTTTTTTAATTCCATAATTTATTAATACAACTTATCGTGTAAAATGTAAGAAATTTTTTTTGAAGCATCGCCAGAACCTAAAAATGATGATTGAAAATCTGGTTTTTTTAAACTCAGAACGGCATTTATAATATTCTTTTCGCTAGGACCTGCTTGAATATTCCATCCTTCATTTACTGTTTCTATCCATTCTGTTTGCTTATCTAATAATATTGCTTGTGTTTTGTGGTAATATGCCTCTTTAGTTACCCCTCCAGAATCTGTAAGTATAAATTTGGCATAATGTATCAATGTTTGTGTATCAAAATAACCCAAAGGCTTTGTGATTATTATATTATCCGATTTTACACGTGCAGATAAACCTAAATTTTGAATAATAGAATATGTTCTGGGATGAATTGGAAAAATAATTTTTTGTTTAATTTGAGACAGAGCATTTAAAATTTCTTTTAAATTCTCACTGTTATCTGTATTAGAGGCTCTGTGTATAGTTGCCAATACATAATCTTTTTTTGTTAAATTAAAATCACTTAAAATTTTTGTTTCGCTCTCTATTTTAATTCTATTTTCCTCAATTAAGTCAATCATTACATCGCCAACGTTAAATACGTTATTAGTTATTCCCATACTTTTTAAAATAGCAACACCTGTATCTGTAGGGCAAAAATAAAAATCGGTTAAAATATCTGTTATTAGTTTATTGGTTTCTTCTGGAATACTTTTATCAAATTCTCTTAATCCAGCTTCTATATGAGCTAATTTAATATTTAATTTTGCTGCTACAATGGAGGCAGCCGCAGTGCTGTTGGTGTCTCCAAATACAATTACACAGCATGGATTTTCTTTAATAAAAACTTCCTCTAATTTTAAGATCATATTTCCAATCTGAAAACCTGCAGTTCCTGAACCTATTTCAAGGTTGTAATCAGGTTGAGGAATATTGAGTTCTTGAAAAAAATTATCAGATAAATTAGAATCGTAATGTTGGCCTGTGTGAACTATTACTTCTGTAAAATATTTTCTTATGTGAGGCGAAAGTGCAGCAAGCTTTATAAACTGAGGTCTTGCACCAACTACAGTAATTATTTTTTTCACTTCTTATCTATATTTAGCAAATATAGTTTTTTTAGATAGATGTAGTTTTAAGTAAAAAAATTTGAAGAGTTATTGCATAAACAATTTCCCATAATCACTTTTGGAAACATTAAACAAATAATCTAAAACACTAAGATTAGATAAAAAACTACCATTAATCTGGGGATAAATAATTGGCGTATAATTTTGATATGTGAGCTGTATTTTATGTTGACTGTAAAGTTCTACATTATTGTAATTTTTTGCACCCATACCCGAAACGTAGTGTGTTGCATTTAAACTCTTACAAATTTCAATATTTCTTATATTTTTTGTTGAATTGGGATCAATATTCAATGAGGAGCTTATTAATAAATTTGTTTTTAGTTTAATTAAATTACAAATTTCTTTAATCATACAAATATTTAGCTCTGCCA
>CAIMMJ010000253.1 GCA_903842515.1 uncultured Bacteroidota bacterium
AAAAAATTCAAGGAAATAAATGAGGCCAATGAAGTTTTGAGCCATATTGAAAACAGAAAAAAATACGACCAATACGGAAAAGATTGGAAGCACGCCGATGCTTTTGAGTCAGAAAAAAACAGACAAAATAATTCGCAACCCAATACAAATAGAACAAATACCGAAAGTGAATACTCGGGAGATTTCTCTGATTTCTTTGAATCTATGTTTGGTGGGAGCGGAAGACAAAATTCTAGAACAAAATTTAGAGGCCAAGATATAACTGCTTCCTTACAACTTAGTTTAACTGATGCATATACAACACACAAGCGAACAATTACAGTAAACGGTAAAAATATACGTATTACAATTCCTGCCGGCATAGAAAACGGACAAGTAATTAAAATTGCAGGGCATGGAGCTCCCGGCTCTAATGGCGGACCTAGCGGCGATTTATACATTACTTTTTCTATCAATAACAACACAAAATTTAAGCGAGAAAGTTGTAATTTATATACAGATATAGAATTGGATCTTTATACTTTACTATTAGGTGGAGAAATTTTAGCAGATACTTTTGACGGCAAAGCAAAACTAAAAGTTGCACCAGAAACTCAATCGGGCAATACTATAAAATTAAAAGGGAAAGGATTTCCCGTTTATAAAAAAGAGAATGAGTTTGGCGATTTATTTATTAAATATAAAGTAAAACTTCCTTCTAATTTAACAGAAGAAGAAAAAGAACTTTTTACTAAATTAAAAAAAATTAGAGCCAATGAAAACAAATAATTTAATTCATATTCAAAAAGTTTGCACCCATTGCAACGTAGATTTATCTTTTATTCAATCCCTAAGCGAACTTGGCCATATAGAGTTGATTGTAGAAAGTAACGATTATTACATATCCGAAGAGAATCTAAAGCCATTAGAAAGTTTAATAAATTTTCATACCGAACTTCACATAAATATAGAAGGTATTGATACAATTGCCCATCTGCTAAAAAAAATAGAAGTCCTTCAAGGCGAATTATTAATTGCTAAAAATAAATTAAATGTGGAAATTGGTGAATAATTAGATGTTTAAATTTTTTTATAATGAAGATAAAAATAGTTTAGCAGCATAAGAATATGTTATACAAGTTATACATCCTAAAAAAAATATATATAATCGTAATAGATTGGGTTAGTAATAAAAGATAGATTCACAAAAAAATTTACTCCCTAGCGAAGGATTTAAAAATTAATTTCGTCTTATAAAACAGTAAACTCAAACAAAAAAATATGAAAGGAAAAATTCTACTTGCTTCGCTTCTAATTGGAGGCTTTTTTTGCAAGGCTCAAATTAACCCTGCAATAAGTTCTTTTTTGCAGAACAACTCTATTACAGGCACATATTACGTATCTGGTAATTCTATTGCTCAATCTAATGGTATTTTGGTAAATTGCCAATCTGTTGAATATTCAGCGGCTAATGTTTATGTAACAACAACTGGTGTGCCTGCCTATCCAACCGGTCCATTTTTAGACGGTAACCCTTCTAATGCAACAAATCAAAATGCTATTTATAAATTCCCTTTAAATCCTGTCCAAAATACCGGTACACCAACAGCAACAACAGGCGGAAACATTGGTGTTTTTATAAATGGTGTTGCCTTATTTGATTACAGAGACGGTGTAGCTTGGAATGCAACAACCAATGCTTTGTGCGGTGGACCAGGAAATCCTCCATGCCCAGGCGGACCTATGGCTACGCAAAATTGGAACAGAGATGCAATTCCAGCTGAACGACCAGGCTTTGATTGTTCAAAAGCACATCCTGCAATGGGCAATTATCACCATCACCAAAATCCATCTGCATTTAAATTAGATTTGAATGTAATTTCAACTATTTGTAATTTATACGATGCAGATGGGCTGTATGCCATAGATAGCACTCAGCATTCACCATTAATTGGTTTTGCTTACGATGGTTTCCCAATTTATGGAGCCTACGGATTTAGGAATGTGGATGGCACAGGTGGAATTATTAGAATGAAATCTAGTTATTCGTTAAGTACAAATACAACAAGGCTTAATGGACCAAGCATTAATCAAGTAGTAGGAACGCAAACTTTTTTTAATGGCTATTTTAGAGAAGATTACATTTACAATCCTACCTCCGCTAGCACCCCCGACTATTTAGATCAACACAACGGAAGATTTTGTGTTACTCCGGAATATCCAAACGGTATATATTGTTATTTTGCAACTGTTGATGCCAACTGGAATTCCATGTATCCCTATGTTGTTGGACCAACATTTTATGGTGTATATGCAAACAGAAAAGTTACATCTATCACCGAAGCAACAACTCCTTATACTTCCACTGTAAACACAAACAATACAAACACAAACAATTTAAGCGTAAAGGTTTTCCCTAATCCTACAAACGATTTTATTGCTGTTCAAATACTAGGTTTAAACAAAGAAAATATGGCTGTTGAATTGTATGACACTACCGGAAAATTAGTTCAAAAATCTAACATTACTGCAGGTGCTACTAACACTTATATTGATACAAAAACTTTATACTCTGGAAACTACTTGGTAAAAATTTCTGGAGCAAATTCAATGACCACTCAGCAAGTAATAATTACCAAATAGTATTGCAAAATAATAAACGATTCTGAAGAAAACTTCTTATTTAGTAGACCCTCAAATTCTCGTAAAGTCAATGAAATCAATTGATTTTAACGAAAACATGGGATTCAAATCTACCGTTTTCTGATGTTTATTTTTAAAAACATGGTATTTTTTCGGAGCGTTTTACGGCATCATTTTATCTGCTAATTTTTATGCAGCACAATGCGGGGTACCCAAATGGAAGTTCCCGACTTTAGGAGGGAAATCACCCTTTGGGTCGCAATTTTGCAAGTAAAAATAATTCCGACGTCAGGAGGAAAAGATAAAATGGAGCCTTGAATTTTCTTGTTTACTTCTTTGTTTCAAGACAAAGAAGTGAATGGGTTTGGGCAAAGCCCAATTGAAAAAATTACAAAACGACTTTTTGAGGCTCAACTTTGAGGGACAACTAAGTAATTGGAACGCCTTTTCTTTTTTACTAAAAATATGCCCTTAACTGCATACTTCCTGTGTGAATGGCCTTGTTGGAAGGTGATTTTCTGCCGTCGTAAAACAAGTTAAGTTGCAAATAATTATTAATGCTTCTTTGCCAAGTAGCATTCCAGGTATAATTAATTCCGGGAACCAATCCTTCAAGCATTTCAAACCCTACGGGTGAATTTGCATCACCACTAAATCTTAAATTTAAAACTTGAAACCTTGCAATAAATGTTCCTTTAGCAGGACTATTAAATTTTAGTTCTGTTCCAAGCGATTGATTGTACGAAGATTCTTTGGGAGATTCTATCAGCGTATTTTTCTTTTCTTTAAAAAAATAATTCACCGAAATTCTAAATAAATTACTCGTCTGAAATGCCAGTTCAGGTTTAATTTCTTTGAACTCTAAATTATAGTTTCTACTCGAAAAAAAATCAGAGGTGAGGTACTTAACACCACTTTGAATTTCTGCAGTGAGTGTAACAATTTTAAATCCATTTACCCTTAACCTAAATCCTTGAAAATTATTTGAACGTTCTTCGTAACCGTTAACGAGTAAGGTTCTATTTTTGTTTTGTTGAATAAAGTAATCTATGCCATATATAGGGTCTAATCTATTAAAAGAAAAAGTATTTCTAAATGAATTGTTAAGAGAAGCCAATGAGCTATCTTTTTCTAATTTTGAAAATGGCCAAAGAACAGTTTCTAATTTAGGATTGTTTGTTATTTTTCTTTCTGTTCGGAATGCCGATTGATTGTAAAATTTAGCAATAAATTTTTTTAATCCTCTTGACGAGGAGTTAAAAATTGAACTTGGATTTATTGTTACAACTTGGTTAAATTGGTTGTTAAAGGTTCTTACATAATTGTTGGTGGGTGTAAAAACTCGTATAAACTTTGCCTGATCTTTAAATGCTGCAATTTCAAATTCGTTCAATTCTTTAATTCCATTTTCGTTGTAGTCTTTCCATTGATATACTCCCTGACCAGGAGTAACTTCTAGGTAATTAAATTCTTTTCTTATTTCTAAACCAGAGCCAGTTTCAAAGAACTGGTTACTTGTAATTAATCCTTTTAGCAATCTAAAATTATATTCTATTCTTATTAAAAGAGTATTGTCGGGTTGTTTTTGTGGAGTAAGAAGTGAGTCTATAATTTTTAGTGAGCGATAAGAAAAAACAGTTTTAAATTGGTTAAACATTCCGGGTTTTGTTGCAAATGAAAATTGCCAAGTTTGTGCATCTGTCGCTAGATTCATTGATTCATTTTTTGCTCCCCAGTCAAACCTTCTTATGTATTTTAATTGATAATTTGTTTTAGTTGTATCCGAGTTCGAAATAAAAGATTGATATTCTCGGTAATGAAAACTAATCGGCAACAACAAGTCTGAATTTGTTTTTACAAATCTGCTGTCTTCGTCTTCAATAGAAGCTGATATCCTTACCGACGAAAAAATAGTTTGGTTTACCAAAAGTTTATACCTCAAAAAGCTACTCTTGGAGAGAGAGTCATTGGCAGCTAAAAAACTAGCGCTTCCTAGTGCATCAAATGATTTGTATTTGTAGAAATAATGTGTAGCGTGTTTATTTCCTTTGTATCTATTTTGTTCGTTAAAAAATGAATACGTGTACGAAATATTTTTTTCTGCTTTAATTAAACCCAAACTAAGGTTGCCCAATTGCTGTCGTCCAAAAATTCTATCAGAGTTAAAATCTCTGTTCCAATCTCTTTCAAACTCCGAAGACCTGTATCTTTCCAAGTAAATAAAGTTTTTGCTTATTTGTTCCACATCAAAACTCGTTTTTAATTTCCATGAGTTTGTATCAGTTGCATTTAGTTTTCTTTCGTCATTAATATTCCATTTTATTCCCAAACCTTGATCATTTCCTTTGTCTAAATCCGAAAAAGTATTGATGTTGTTGTTGGTGGCAGCAACCTCTATGTTTAACTTTGTGTGTTTGGAAATTTGATGATCTACTGCAGCCACAAACATTTGTTTTTGCTTGGGAGAAATTAATAAAATAATAGGTTCATAATTCCCTTGCGATATTCCATTTACGGGAGCTATCCACTCAAAAACTTTTCCATTGGCAACAGAATTTTTTTGAATGTAATTTCCTCTTGTAACTTGCGAAAATGCCAATTTGTAAAATGCCTTTTTTGGATTTACACTGTATTCGTAAACATCGGAATAGCTTAAACCGTTACTAACTGTATCTTTTACCAAGTATAAAATATCTGTAGAATTAAATTCTACCGTGTCAATAGATGGTGCTATAGCCGAATTTAAATCATCACCAGCAAAGCGTAAAATATCTTTTTGCGAATCGCTTAATTCTAAGAGCACAGGTTTGTTTTTGTTGTCTTGTTCAGAAAAAACTTGAAATCGAACAGCTGTTTTTTGCCATTTTACTTCGTTCGAAAACTGAAACAACGACCTTGCATAATTTCTATCCGAGTACTGAAACTCTGCAATAATTCTTTTGTCTTTGGTAATAATTCTTTTGGCTGTAAACGTAATTTCAGAAGTATTATAATTTATTACATAGTCGTTTTCTTGACCTCTTTTTAATAATTCACCATCAATGTAAACCCTTTCAGTATTGGCCAAAACAATAATGAACAATTCATTTTCTGCTCCCCGTAATCTATAAGGGCCTTGATTTCTTTCAATACCAATAATAGTATTCCTAGAAAATTTTCCTCTAGAAACTGCTGCACTTATTTGCACATTGTCTTTGGGAGCATCTTTTTTTGTTCCCAAACTAAATTCCGATGAAAAGCTTCCTCCTTGTGCCCTTTTGTTATATGTCATAAAATAAGCATTGGGTTTATACAACTGAAAGTCACCAACAATTAATTTGCTTTTTTCGTCATTCAACTGGATGTAAACTCTATCAAACTCCTGCAATTGCTGTGTGTTTCCGTCGGGTTGTATGGGAATATTGTTATCAGAAATTGCTGCGGTTATACTTATGTTTTCAGACAATTTTCCGTTCAACTGTAAATTTAAACTTGAATTAACAACTACGTCTTGGTTGTTTCCAAAAGATATTCCTCTTGATAAACTTCCTGTTTTGTTTAATCCTTCTGTTTTAAAATAATCTTGGTTGGGTGCGGAAATATCAATAGCATAAGGATTTTTAAAATTGTATGCTTCGTATTCTAATTTGCTAATGTCTTTATTAAAAACTTTTTTTGAATACAGCTTATCAAATGTTCTGTACTTAATTTGCATAGAATCTACTTCTATTTTTGTTAGTAATTTTATGCTCGAAGATGAGTAGTCTATCTTAAAATTGTTGGTGATGTTTTCTCCCGAAAGCCTATAAATATAAACCTCTCCGGGAACTAAACTCAAAGAATCTACTTGAGTAGAATCTGAAAACGCTTTTCTAATTATTTTTACTTTACTTACTTGAGAAAAAGATGTTGTAATGGAAAAAACAAATAGAGTAAAAAATACTACAAATAAAATTGTTGACTTTTCTTTTTTCAATTCTTTGTTTTTGGCAGAGGCTAAATTCTACATCAATTTTTTTTACAATTTAAAGAAACGAAAAAAAAGGGTTTTTGTTATTGCAACAAAGCTTTTCTATTTCTGCAATAGTGCTTTTGCAACCAAAAGGTCAAATTTAGTGGTAATTTTAATGTTCTCCTTGTTGCCTTCTACCAAAAAAATATCTTCTCCTGCCGATTCTAAAACTGATGCATCGTCTGTAAATAATTCAGAGAATTCTTGTTCGTAAGCTTTCTTTAAAAGTAATGCAGAAAAAGTTTGGGGCGTTTGTACCAATGTATAGTTTTCTCTGTTGCGTGAATAGCTTTTCTTTTGATCATTTTCTCTGATAGAATCAACCAAACCAATAACGGGTATTGCATTTCCGTTACTATTAGCTCCATCAAAACAATTTTTAATAGTTTGGGCACTAACAAATGGTCTAACCCCGTCGTGTATTGCCACCATCCCTTCATCAGAAATACTGGCCAATCCGTTTTTTACAGAGTAAAATCTTGTTGTTCCTCCACAAACAATTTCGTGAGGAATAGTTATTTTATATTTTTGCTTAAGAATATTCCAGTAGGCAATATTTTTTTCTGGAAGCACTAAAATAATTTTTAGCAGAGGGTCAAAATCATAAAAAGCCTTTAGTGTATAATACAATAAAGGCTTCTTTTTTAAAATCAAAAATTGTTTGGGAACAGAAGTTTGCATTCTTGTTCCACTGCCTCCAGCAACTATTATTACTGTGCGAGACATTTTCTTTATTACAGAATAAGCATTGCATCTCCGTAAGAAAGAAATCTGTATTTCTCTTTTACAGCAGTGCGATAAGCATCCATTACAAATTCAAAATCTCCAAAAGCACAAATCATCATTAACAATGTTGACTCGGGCATGTGAAAATTAGTAATCATACTGTTGGCAATGCTAAAATCATAAGGTGGGAAAATAAATTTATTTGTCCATCCTTCAAATGGCTTAAGGGTTCCAAGAGTAGAAACTGAAGTTTCAATCCCTCTCATTGTAGTGGTTCCAACAGCACATATTTTCTTTTTATTTGCTTTTGCTGCGTTCACAATATCCACAGTGCTTTGTGTAATCCACATTTGTTCAGAATCCATTTTATGTTTGGTAAGGTCTTCAACTTCTACAGGTCTAAAAGTTCCCAAGCCAACATGCAATGTAATAGGGCAAAAATCAATGCCTTTTAGTTCTAAACGTTTCACCAGTTCTTTGCTAAAGTGCAAACCTGCTGTTGGAGCAGCCACAGCACCTTCGTGCTCTGCAAAAACAGTTTGAAAACGATCTACGTCCTCAGGTGTTACTTTCCTCTTTATGTATTTTGGAAGTGGTGTTTCTCCTAAAGATTCTATGGTAGCCTTAAATTGCTCGTAAGGTCCATCGTACAAAAATCTAAGCGTTCTGCCTCTAGATGTAGTATTGTCTATTACTTCGGCAACCAAGCTATCGTCGTCTCCAAAATAAAGTTTGTTTCCTATTCTAATTTTTCTGGCAGGGTCTACCAATACATCCCACAATCTACTTTCGCGATTTAATTCTCTTAATAAAAATACTTCAATTTTAGCTCCTGTTTTTTCTTTATTGCCGTACATTCTGGCGGGAAAAACTTTGGTGTTGTTTGTGATCATTACATCACCATCGTCAAAATAGTTCAGAAGATCTTTGAACATCTTATGCTCTATTTTTTTTGTTTTTCTATTTAACACCATTAAGCGAGACTCGTCTCTGTTTTTTGAAGGTGTTTCGGCAATAAGCTCTTTTGGTAAGTTAAAATTAAATTGAGATAGTTTCATTTATAAAATTTAAGTTGTTACAGCAACAAAAATCGTTTTTTGTGCAAAAGGGTTGCAAAAGTAATAAAATATTTCTGTAAAGCAATATTATTTCTGTTTGGCTACTAATGCCAAAGGCCATTACTACCAGATGGAATTATAAATTACTTTAATGCAGCACACTGTTTATTAAATTGAGCCTGTTAACGCAAATGTAGATGTGTAAAAAACTTTGGTTCATTCAATACTAAGCAGTCAAAGAGTATAAATTATTGTTTCAACACAAATTATCATAAAATTCTATTACAACAAATAGCATGAATTAATTTTGAAGGATTTTTTTACTGATTTTAATTTCAAAAACTGTTTATAAGATTCTCTTCATCCAAAATGGATTGTTTTTTTGATTCTTTTTAATAATTAGTTAATAAATTTCTACTCTTTCTCATAATTATTTTTGCTATTAAAAACAAAAAGCCTACTTTTGCACCGCATTTTATTAAACTATAAATAATGTTAAATTCAGTAGGAAAAATTATTCAAATTATCGGGCCGGTTGTAGATGTGGCTTTTGATACAGAAGGTTCAGTATTGCCTAATATATTAGATGCTTTAGAAGTAAAACGAGACAATGGTCAAACTGTAGTTTTTGAGTGTCAGCAACACATTGGCGAAAACAGCATCAGAGCCATATCAATGGATTCTACTGATGGTTTAAGAAGAGGGATGGCTGTTGTAAGCACTGGAAGCCCTATTAGAATGCCTATTGGAGAACAAATAAAAGGCAGATTGTTTAACGTTGTTGGTGATGCCATAGACGGTTTAAAAGAAACTACCACCGAAGGTGGATACGTAATTCACCGTACTCCTCCTAAATTTGAAGATTTATCTCCCGCAAACGAAGTGTTGTACACAGGTATTAAAGTAATAGACTTAATTGAGCCCTATGCAAAGGGTGGTAAAATTGGTTTGTTTGGTGGTGCTGGTGTAGGCAAAACAGTATTAATCATGGAGTTGGTAAATAATATTGCAAAGGCTTATTCCGGATTGTCAGTGTTTGCAGGTGTAGGAGAAAGAACTCGTGAAGGAAATGATTTATTAAGAGAATTTATTGAGTCCGATGTTATCAAATACGGCGAAGAATTTAAACACTCACTAGAAAAAGGTGGATGGGATTTAGATAAAGTAGATTACAAAGAATTGGCTGACTCAAAAGCTACATTGGTATTTGGTCAAATGAACGAGCCTCCGGGAGCAAGAGCAAGAGTGGCTTTAAGTGGTCTATCATTAGCAGAATATTACCGCGATGGCGATGGAGAAGGGAAAGGAAAAGATATTCTTTTCTTCATCGATAATATCTTCCGTTTTACTCAAGCAGGTTCAGAAGTTTCGGCCCTTTTAGGGCGTATGCCATCTGCCGTAGGCTACCAACCAACCTTGTCAACAGAGATGGGGGCCATGCAAGAAAGAATCACTTCCACAAAAAGAGGTTCTATTACCTCTGTGCAAGCAGTTTACGTTCCTGCCGATGACTTAACCGATCCGGCGCCTGCAACAACTTTTAGTCACTTAGACGCTACTACTGTATTAAGTAGAAAAATTGCTGAGTTAGGTATTTATCCTGCCGTAGACCCATTAGATTCTACCTCAAGAATTCTTACCCCGTCTATCATTGGCGAGCCTCATTACAAGTGTGCACAAAGAGTAAAAGAAATTCTTCAGCGCTACAAAGAACTGCAAGATATAATTGCCATATTAGGTATGGATGAACTTTCCGAAGAAGATAAATTGGTGGTTCACCGTGCAAGAAGGGTTCAAAGATTCTTGTCGCAGCCTTTCCATGTTGCTGAGCAATTCACTGGATTAAAAGGCGTTTTGGTAAATATTGACGATACAATTAAAGGATTTAACATGATTATGGACGGTGAAGTTGACCAATACCCAGAGGCAGCATTTAACCTTGTTGGAACTATTGAAGATGCAATTGCCAAAGGAAAACAATTAATGGCAGAAGCTTAATTAGTAATAAAATGAACATAGAAATAATTACGCCAGATAAAAAGTTGTTCAGCGGAACTGTAACTTCTGTTCAGTTTCCTGGAACAAATGGCTCTTTTGGCGTAAAAAATAATCATGCTGCCATCATTTCTACCCTCAAGAAAGGACAAATAAAACTTACCACAGAACAAAATACCCAAGAAGTTTTTGAAGTAAATGGGGGAGTTGTAGAAATCCTTGCTAATAATATAACAGTCTTGGCAGAGTAGTGTCATGTTATTTAACTGTTAAATAATTGGGTGCAAAAATGTTTTCTTAAAATTGATACATCTTTTACTTAGATAAACCCAATTGAGTTAAGTGAATTCAAGTATATCAAATAGAATATTATAATAAATCTATTTCATTTACTCCCTATTTACAAGGGCCAATAAGAGTGTCCTCCCTGCTTAAACAGATGAGCAATATAATTGGTCTAATTTTAAAGTCTATTAAATAGAACTCTCAAGCCATGATGCCATTATGGTTTTGTTGCTAAAACACGAAATTTAGTCTACTTATTTTAAAAGCATTTGGATATTCATCGGATTTTTTTTAAGATTCATCGATTTTTTTTTAGCATAACGCAACCTTCGCAGTTCT